>NZ_PJQQ01000006.1:0-207798 GCF_002858665.1 Pseudomonas sp. FFUP_PS_473 | reverse complement strand
TCACCTCCAAGTCACCCATTCAGCCACCACAGCCAAACGGGTTGCGCTAACGCGCAACGCGCCATGCCTGGCGCACAACAAAGAGGCCAGCGTACGAACGCTGGCCTCTTGTGTATCACGCTATCGGTAATCAGTCGGTAGCCAATACACCACGGCGTACCTGATCACGTTCAATCGACTCGAACAGTGCCTTGAAGTTACCTTCACCGAAACCGTCGTCACCCTTGCGCTGAATGAATTCGAAGAACACCGGCCCCATCAGGGTCTCCGAGAAAATCTGCAGCAGCAGGCGTTTGTCGTCAGGCTGCGAGGAGCCGTCGAGCAGAATGCCCCGCGCCTTCAGCTCTTCTACCGGCTCGCCATGGCCAGGCAAGCGGCCTTCAAGCATTTCGTAGTAGGTCTCCGGCGGTGCGGTCATGAAGCGCATGCCCAGTTTTTTCAGGGCATCCCAGCTCTTGAGCAGATCATCGGTGAGGAAGGCCACATGCTGAATGCCTTCACCGTTGAACTGCATCAGGAATTCTTCGATCTGCCCTGCACCTTTGGACGATTCTTCGTTCAGCGGAATGCGGATCATGCCATCCGGTGCGGTCATGGCCTTGGAGGTCAGGCCGGTGTACTCGCCCTTGATATCGAAGTAGCGGATCTCGCGGAAGTTGAACAGTTTCTCGTAGAACGCGGCCCAATAGGCCATACGACCACGATAAACGTTGTGCGTCAGGTGATCGATGATCTTGAGGCCCGCACCCTCCGGGTGACGGTCGACACCTTCAATGAAGTTGAAGTCGATGTCGTAGATCGAACTGCCTTCCTCGAAGCGGTCGATCAGGTAGAGTGGCGCGCCGCCAATACCCTTGATCGCTGGCAGGCGCAGCTCCATTGGCCCGGTTTCGATTTCCACCGGCTGCGCACCCAGTTCCAGTGCACGGGCATACGCCTCGTGGGCATTACGCACGCGAAACGCCATGCCGCACACCGACGGACCGTGCTCGGCAGCGAAGTACGAGGCAATGCTCTTGGGTTCGTTGTTGAGGATCAGGTTGATACCGCCCTGGCGGTACAGATGGACGTCCTTGGAGCGGTGGGTCGCCACTTTGGTGAAGCCCATGATCTGAAAGATCGGCTCCAGAACCCCGGGGGTCGGTGCAGCAAACTCGATGAATTCGAAGCCCATCAGGCCCATCGGGTTGTCAAAGATATCAGCCATGCTCGTGTCCTCATCAATACGGTAAAAACAGGTTCAATTGCTATCGATGTCGAGCAGACGGGGTGGCGCGCAGGAGATGCCCCTCACACTGCGTGCGAGGTAGTCACCAAAGATCAGTTTGAACCCATGACACTTCATATGGACCCATTCTCGGCGGGTTTGATTCCCCGGAGGCGGAGAACCTTATTATTGTATGCGTAACCTGATTCTACATGGCGTAAAAACATTTGTCCGCACTTTAGTTCACGCCACTGCTTGCACGGCCATGGGGGTTGCAGGGCACATTCTCGGACAACGCCGGTGCCCTATCAGGATGGTGAGTACACTGTAGCCATAATAGACTACTGCCACACCCGCTATCACAGGCGGGCGGGGCAAGCGCTATGCTTGCCAACGAAGGACCCTTTGCCATGACAGGTAGTCAACCATGCCCCTTTCGCGAAAACGCCGCAGCCGCTCCACTGGACGCGTCCTGCTGCCCTGGCTGGTGGGTTTCATTCCGGTAATTTGCGGCGTGCTTCTGCTGAACTGGCAGGCACAGCGAGAGCTGCAAGCCAGAGCACAGCTCAACGCAGAGCACGCCATCGAACAGTTCGACCGGGTGCTGGACAACATCGCCCAGGCCGCACGCAACCTGCTGCCGCTGGCGGGCCAACCTTGCGAGCAGGTCAAGCTGCCCTTGCGTGAACAGGTCACGCGAGGCACCTTCGTTCGTTCGACCAACCTGTTCTACGACGATGCCCTTTACTGCAGCTCACTGTTCGGCAGCTACCGCGAAGCAGTCAACCCTGGCGACTATACCGACGGCAGCCTCTGGCTGATGGATGGCAACTCCGTCTCCCCGGGGCACCCGCTGCTGGTCTACCGCCTCAGTGAAGGCAGCAAGGGAGCAATCACAACCGTCGATGGCGATCACTTGATACACCTGTTGCGCCTGATCGACCCGGATTCCGACCTGCGTGTAAAGGTGGGCACGCACTGGATGGGAACTGACGGCCGGGTGCGCAACGACCCCGTGCCAGACTTTGCCGTGGCCCCGACAGCCCTGAAGTCCTCGCATTTCAGCTTCACGGTCCATAGCGGTTACCCGGAGGGCGAGGTATGGCGCCTGATGCAACGCCAGTACGGCCCCTTGTTCGGCCTGCTGGTCTTCCTCGGCATCATTGCCGGAGTAGCCTGCAACTGGCAACTGAAGCGCGCCAATTCGCCTCGGGCTGAACTGCAACGGGCACTCGAGGCAGATGAATTCGTGCCGTACTTTCAACCCGTCGTACGCCAGGGTGACTATCGTTGGGCCGGCGTCGAAGTGCTGATGCGCTGGATGCACCCGCGTGACGGCCTGGTACGTCCTGACCTGTTCATTCCCTACGCCGAGCACAGTGGCCAGATCATCCCAATGACCCGTCGCCTGATGCAGCAGGTCGCGGAACAACTGGCACCCCATGCGGACAACTTCGAGGAAGGTTTTCATATCGGTATCAATATCAGCGCAGCCCACTGCCAGGACCTGGCGCTCTACGATGACTGCCAGAAGCTGCTGGCGGCCTTTCCAACTGGGCGCATTCGGCTGACCCTGGAGCTGACCGAGCGTACGCTGATAACCCCCACCGACTGCACGTTCAACCTGTTCGCCAAGCTGCACGAATTAGGGGTGATGATTGCCCTGGATGACTTCGGCACGGGTCAGTCGAGCCTGACCTACCTGCGCCAGTTCAAAGTGGATTACCTGAAGATCGACAAGAGTTTTGTCGGCATGATCGGTGTGGATGCCTTGTCACTGCACATTCTCGACAGCATCATCGAGCTCTCCAACAAGCTGGACATGGGCGTCGTTGCCGAAGGCGTAGAAACACAGGCGCAACGGGATTACCTGGCCCAACGCCAAGTGGACTTCCAGCAAGGCTACCTGTTCGGCAAGCCCTTGCCGCTGAACGGTTTCATCGACGCCTTGGCCCACCAGAAAAAGGAGCCTGCGGTTGCCCAGCCCTCCTGCCCCTGAGATCATTGCAGGTCAACCGTTCTGTCACTTGCGTTAGTTAGAGGCACCCTTGTCCAAAGGTATCGTTTCATCCGTCATGGCTTCGTTCCTGTTTGCCGTGATGTATTTCTACACCTCGCTGCTCAGCCCGCTGGACGGTGAGGAGATCTTCGGCTGGCGCGTACTGCTGACAATGCCCTGCGTTACCCTGTTCATGCTGATTTCCAGGGACTGGTCACTGGTCATCGGGTTACTCGCCAGAATCCGTCAGAAGCCGATGTTACTGCTGGGTTTGTGCGCCACGTCGGCACTGATGGGCGTGCAGCTCTGGCTGTTTCTCTGGGCACCGCTACACGGTCGTAGCCTGGAAGTCTCCCTGGGCTACTTCCTGCTGCCGCTGAGCATGGTGCTGACCGGGCGCATGGTCTATGGCGAACGTCTGTCACGCCTGCAAAAACTGGCCGTGCTTTGCGCCATGGCCGGTGTTGCTCACGCGCTCTACCAACATGGCAGCTTCGCCTGGGAGACCCTGCTGGTGGCCGGCGGCTACCCTGTGTATTTCGTACTGCGGCGCAAACTGCGCACCGATCACCTGGGCGGGCTGTGGACCGACATGTGTCTGCTGCTGCCAGCGGCACTCTATTTCATTGTACAGGGACCACTGTCGGCGGCCGATCTGGTTGAGCATCCGGGGCTTTACGCGCTGATCCCGCTGCTCGGCGTGATCAGCGCGCTGGCCCTGATTTGCTACGTACTGGCCAGCCGGCTGTTAGCGTTCAGCCTGTTCGGCCTGCTTAGCTATGTCGAGCCGGTATTGCTGGTCGCGGTAGCGCTGATGCTGGGTGAAAGCATCGACGCCGACCAATGGCTGACCTATATCCCGATCTGGCTGGCTGTAGTGGTGCTGGTGCTTGAGGGCATCAAGCACCTGCTGCGTCAGCGTCGCCGCCTGGCGTAAGGCGCACCTGCCGCACCCTGCGCTCGGCCACCGCCACCACCGTGAGCTGCCAGCCGTTCCAGTTCAGCTTGTCGCCGACCATCGGCAACCGGTCAAGCAGGCTCATGACCAGGCCCGCAAGGGTCTGGTAATCCTCGGTGGCCTTGGCTACAAAGCCGGTACGGGCCTGAATCTGGCTCAGGTTCAAGGCGCCGTTGACCAGGTACCCCTCTGGGCCTTCGACGATGTCCGGCCCCTCGACCTCAGTGGCATCTGGCAACTCGCCGGCAATCGACTCAAGAATGTCGGTCATGGTCAGCACACCAGTGAAATCGCCGAACTCGTTCACCACAAAGGCGATGTGAGTCGACTGGTTGCGCATTTGCTCAAGGGCATTGAGCACGCTGAAGCTTTCCAGCACATGCAACGGTGTGCGCGCCAGGCGCTCCAGGTCTGGCTCATTGCCGGCCAGCAGCTCTTTGAGCAGTTCTTTCTTGTGCACAAAACCCAACGGCTCTTCGACGTTCCCATCACGGATCAAAGGCAAACGCGAATAGGACGAATGCATCAGTGCCGTGCGAATCGCCTCTGCCGATTGTGCCAGGTCAATGACATCGACCTCGGCCCGAGCCGTCATCACAGTCTTGATCGGGCGCTCGGCGAGGTTCAGCACGCCACTGATCATCACACGCTCGCGGCGATCGAATAGCACCTGTTCGGTTCCACCCTCGACCAGATCGGCGATCTCCTCGCCGACTTCGTCTGCCTCAAGCCGGCGCCCGCCGAGCAGACGCAGCACGGCATGGGCGGTGCGCTCACGCAGTGGTCGGTGCTGCTGCAGGCTGCGCTTGCGACGCACACGAGCCAGTTGGTTGAACACTTCGATCAGAATCGAGAAACCAATCGCGGCATACAGGTAACCTTTGGGTATGTGGAAACCCAGGCCTTCGGCCGTCAGGCTGAAGCCGATCATCATCAAAAAGCCCAGGCAGAGCATGATCACGGTCGGGTGGGCATTGACGAAGCGAGTCAGCGGCTTGCTGGCGACAATCATGATGCCGATGGAGAACACCACCGCGATCATCATGATCGACAAGTGCTCGACCATACCCACCGCAGTAATCACGGCATCCAGCGAGAACACGGCGTCGAGCACCACAATCTGCGCCACGATGGGCCAAAAGGCGGCATGACGAACTGTTCCGCCTGTCTGGGCAACATGACCCTCAAGGCGCTCATGCAGCTCCATGGTGGCCTTGAACAACAGGAACACGCCACCAAACAGCATGATCAGGTCTCGCCCGGAGAACGACTTGTCGAAGACCTCGAACAGCGGCGCGGTCAGGGTCACCATCCAGGAAATACTGGCCAGCAGGCCCAAGCGCATGATCAGCGCCAGGCTCAAACCAATCACCCGCGCGCGATCACGCTGATGCGGCGGCAGTTTGTCGGCAAGGATGGCGATGAATACCAGGTTGTCGATGCCCAGAACCAGTTCCAGGACAATCAGCGTGGCAAGGCCCAGCCAGGCCGTGGGATCGGCTAGCCATTCCATGGGGAGGTACTCGCAAGCAAGGCGTCACAGGGACGAGACAAAGGCCAGGACGGCCAGCTACTGGGGGGCTCCGAGAACGAAGTCATATCAACCTTGATATCAATAAGGGACATCGATCCTACAAGCGTCAGGTGCTCTTGATATAGCGGGAAACTATTACAAAAGCTGTAACGCCCTCCTCCATGACGCCTCACCAGGGTGATTTTCTTCAATACCCTGCCTCCCCTGCTGCTTAGGCTATGTGACCGTTCCCCTTAACCCAGAAGGTCACTATGAGCCTGATGTTATCCATGGCCGCCTTTGCGCTGGCCGCTTCGATTTCTCCCGGCCCGGTCAATATCGTCGCCCTCGGTGCCGGAGCCCGGCATGGTTTGCGCGCCAGCCTGGCGCATGTCACGGGGGCGACGCTGGGCTTTTGCCTGCTGTTGGTGCTGGTCGGGCTTGGCCTTCACGAACTGTTGCGTCACTGGCCCGGCCTGGCCCGCCTGCTGCAGGCGGGGGGTGTGCTGTTTCTGTTCTACATGGCCTGGAAGCTGAGCAGCGACAATGGCGAGCTTGGCGCAGGGAACCGTGAAGAGCCGCCCTCCATGCTCTACGGGGCAACACTGCAATGGCTGAACCCCAAGGCCTGGCTGGCGAGCGTTGCCGGTATTGGCGCGTACGTCGGCGAAGGCGAGGTGGGCCTGCTGTGGCAGTTCACCGGGTTGTATTTCGTGATCTGTTATCTGTCTGTCGCCAGTTGGGCCTGGGCCGGTAGTGTCATCAGCCACTACCTGAACAACCCTCGACGCATGCGCCTGTTCAATCGCAGCCTGGCGCTATTGTTAGTGGCCAGCGCGATCTACCTGTTACTCGGCTGAACGGTAGTGCCCGGGCGTGGCGGCCAGGTGCTGCTTGAAAGCCCGCTGCAGGTGGGCCTGATCGGCAAATCCGGCGTCGGCGGCCACCTCGGCAATCAGCCGCCCCCGACGCAACTGCGCCCGGGCATACTGGATGCGATGGTCAAGCAAGTAGCCGTGAGGCGTCAGGCCGTAGTGCTGCTTGAAGGCCCGAATCAGGTAAGATGCCGATAGCCCGGCGGCCTGACAGATGTCCTCCAGTTTCAGCGGCTCGGTGCAGTGCTGGCGAATATAGTCGGCGGCACGTTCCAGACGCTGGTTGCCCTGCGCTGGCTCGACCCAAACGGGCCCCAATTGATCCAGCAGCTGAACAAAGAATGCCTCTGCTGCCGCGGCCTTCTCCTGGGGGCTGCGTGCTGGATCAACCAGCCACGCATACAGCCTCAAGAGTTCGCTGTACACCTGTACCGACGTGGTATGAGTCGCCGCCAATGGCTGAAATCCCAATCGCTCAAGCCAGGGGGTATCGACATACAGCATGAGGTAGGACCAGGGCTGATCGGCAATCGGGTTGCAGGCATGCACCGTACCCGGGTTCATCATGACCACCGTGCCTGCGCTGATCTCGTGCCAGTGATCACCGTTCAGGTAGGTGCTGCGCCCCGCCGTGACGGCACCGATGGAAAAGCCGGCGTGGGAATGTCGCGCATAACAGACCTTGCGTCCGTCTTCCACGCTGCGGGCCTCAATGAAGGGCAAGGCCGGGTCACGCCAGAATTGTGAATGAATGCTCATGGCTGGCTCAGGTCCTGAAGGCTCGTCTACCCGTTCATCTCATGCACCACCACCAGCAACTGCGCGGGTTGTGGCCCCAGCGAGCGCAATCGATGCGGTGTCTGTGCGTTGAAATACAGCGCATCACCGCGCTCTAGAATGACCCGCTCGTTCATGAAGTCAACTTCTACCTGGCCTTCATGGACAAACAGGAATTCTTCGCCCTCATGCTCCTTGAACGTTGAATCGCTGAACTCGCTTGGCGGGCTGAGCATGAACGGCAACAGGCTGCGATGGCTGATCTGGCTGGCAAGCACGGCATAACCGGAGACTTCGCGGGCACCTGGCAGCAACTGGCGCTGGTGGCTGCGCACCAGGCTATAACGCTCTTGCGTTGGCGTGTCGGCGGCAAACAACTCCTCAACCTTGACGTTCAACGCACTGGCCAGTTTCAAGGCAGCGGCAATCGAAGGGGTGTTCAGGCCGCGCTCGACCTTGGACAAGTAGCTCTTGGTCATACCGGCTTTTTCAGCCAGCGCCTCCAGCGTTATCCCCAATTTTTTTCTCAATAATTTCAATCGGATAGACATGCGAAGCCGTAGATCCCCACAGGCGTGTGCGATTTTGCCTTGCCAATGACACTTTGTGTCATATAGCATCTTTTGTGTCATATGCGTGTCGCCGCGCCACCTCCCAGCAACCCGGCGACATACCTCCCTGACACCCATGACTACTGCACAGGACATCTCCATGGCCAAGACATTAACACTGCCCAAGGATCAATTGATCAAGCAGGCCCTTGCGCACATGCAAGGCTCGCTTGCCGATAATACGTGGACTACCCGAGAAAAGCTGGCCCTCACCTGCCGGATTCTCTTTGAACATGGCCACGACTCCGGTCTGGCCGGGCAAATCACTGCACGTGGCCCGCAGCCCGGGACCTATTACACCCAACAGTTGGGCCTGGGTTTCGATGAGATCACGGCCAGCAACCTGTTGCTGGTCAATGAGGACCTTGAAGTGCTCGAAGGCGATGGTATGCCCAACCCGGCCAACCGCTTCCATAGCTGGGTGTACCGTGCTCGCCCGGACGTCAATTGCATCATTCACACCCACCCGACCCATGTCGCGGCCTTGTCGATGCTGGAAGTTCCCCTGCAGGTCTCCCATATGGACCTCTGCCCGCTGTACGAAGACTGCGCGTTCCTGGAGGCCTGGCCCGGGGTACCGGTGGGCAACGAAGAAGGCGAAATCATCAGCGCCGCACTGGGTGACAAGCGGGCGCTGTTGCTCTCGCATCACGGCCAATTGGCGACAGGGGCCAGTGTTGAAGAGGCCTGCGTGATAGCACAGCTGATCGAGCGTGCCGCCAAGCTGCAGTTACTGGCCATGGCCGCAGGGCAGATCAAACCGATCGAGCCGGCCCTGGGTCGTGAAGCCCATGACTGGATCGCCCGCCCCAAGCGCCACGTTGCCGCCTTCAACTACTATGCCCGGCAAAGCCTGCGCCAGCACGCCGACTGCCTGAACTGATCACATTCTTATCGGAGCCTCGTCCATGTCCACCGCAATTCACGGCATCATCGGCTACACCATCACGCCCTTTACCGCAGACGGCGAAGGCCTTGATCTGCCCGCGCTGGGTCGTTCTATCGATCGTCTGGTCGAAGGCGGCGCTCACGCTATCGCGCCCTTGGGCAGCACCGGCGAAGGCGCCTACCTCAGTGATCACGAATGGGATCAGGTGGCGGAGTTCAGCCTGGCGCACATCGACGGCCGCGTCCCAACGGTCGTCAGTGTTTCCGACCTGACCACTGCCGGCGCCATACGCCGTGCGCGACTGGCCGAACGCCTGGGCGCCGATGCGGTCATGGTATTGCCGACCGCGTACTGGAAACTCAGTGAAGCGGAGATTCTCCAGCACTACCAGGCCATTGGCGACAGCATTGGTGTGCCGATCATGCTCTACAACAACCCGGCCACCAGCGGCACCGACATGTCGGTGGAGCTGATTCTGCGCATCGTCAAGACGGTGGAGAACGTGACCATGGTCAAGGAGAGCACTGGCGATATCCAGCGCATGCACAAACTGCAGGTGCTCGGCGAAGGCCAGGTGCCGTTCTACAACGGCTGCAACCCACTGGCGCTGGAAGCATTCGTGGCAGGCGCGACAGGCTGGTGTACTGCCGCCGCCAACCTGATTCCGGCACTTAACCTGGCCCTTTATCAGGCAGTACAAGCCAACGATCTGGAGCGCGCAAAAGCACTGTTCTACCAACAGTTGCCATTGCTCGACTTCATTCTCAAGGGTGGCTTGCCGGCAACCATCAAGGCCGGCCTGGCGCTAACCGGCCTGCCCGTGGGCGAGCCGCGTCGCCCGGTGTTCGGGCTGAATGAAACTGGCCGTATGCAGTTGCAGGCGTTGCTGGATCAACTGATCTGACAATGCCCGCCCGCAAGGCAGGCTCCGCTCTTTGCAGGAACCCGTCTTGCGGGCGACAGGCCCGGTACGGTCAAGATAAAACGACTGCTTAGAAGGTCATTTCCTTCACATCGTCTGCGACGATCAGCTTGCCGGCCGTTTTCTCGATGATTTCCTCGACGCTGACGCCCGGAGCGGTCTCGCGCAGGATGAACGCACCGTTCTCGATCTCCAGGTAAGCCAGGTCGGTGAGTACCTTGCGGATGCAGCCCGCACCGGTCAGCGGCAGGCTGCAGCGCGACAGCAATTTGGACTCGCCATCCTTGGAGGCGTGGGTCATGGTGACAATGATGTTGTCGGCACCGGCCACCAGGTCCATCGCCCCGCCCATGCCCTTGACCAGTTTGCCCGGGATCATCCAAGAGGCGATGTTGCCCTCCACGTCCACCTCGAAAGCGCCCAGTACGGTCAAGTCGACGTGGCCGCCACGGATCATGGCGAAGGACTCGGCAGAGTTGAAAATCGAAGCGCCGCGGCGCGCCGTTACGGTCTGCTTGCCGGCGTTGATCATGTCGGCATCCAGTTGCGCTTCGGTCGGGAACTCACCCATGCCGAGCAGGCCGTTTTCCGATTGCAGCATCACGTCCATATCGGCCGGGACATAGTTGGCCACCAGGGTCGGAATACCGATGCCCAGGTTCACGTAGTAGCCGTCCTTGAGTTCGCGGGCGACGCGCTGGGCCATTTGTTCGCGGGTAAGTGCCATGGTCAAGATCTCTTTGTTGTTCTGTGCGGGGGCGGGTCAGGCTTTGACGGTGCGCTTTTCGATGCGCTTCTCGAAGGTGCCGACGATTACCCGGTCGACATAGATGCCTGGGGTATGGATCTCGCTGGGCAGCAGGACACCTGGCTCGACGATTTCTTCGACTTCGACCACGGTGATCTTCCCGGCCGTAGCGGCCAGCGGGTTGAAGTTCTGTGCGGTGTTGCGGTAGACCACGTTACCGTAGTGATCGGCCTTCCAGCCCTTGACGATGGCGAAGTCGCCGGTAATGGCTTCTTCCATGATGTACTTGCGCCCATTGAACTCGCGCACTTCCTTGCCTTCGGCAACCGGGGTGCCGTAACCGGTGGCGGTATAGAACGCCGGGATACCCGCACCGCCAGCGCGCATTTTTTCCGCCAGGGTGCCTTGCGGGGTCAATTCCACTTCCAGTTCGCCGCTGAGCAACTGGCGTTCGAATTCGGCGTTTTCTCCAACGTAGGAAGCAACCATCTTGCGGATCTGGTGCTGTTCCAGCAGCACACCCAGGCCAAAGCCATCGACACCACAGTTGTTGGAGACAACGGTCAGGCCCTTGACGCCACGGCGCTTGATTTCAGCGATGAGGTTTTCCGGGATGCCGCACAGACCGAAACCGCCGGCCAGTACCGTCATGTTGTCGGTCAGGCCTTCGAGGGCCTCTTCATAGGTTGCTACGCGCTTGTCCAGTCCGGCCATGCTGATCCGCCTTTTGTAGTTGTAGAACCGACCTCAGGTGTCGGAGGAGCGTCTGGGCCATCTTCACCCCTCCAGACTCATTTGTTAATTTTGTTTTTTTCATTGATTAATTGGTTTTAAAAAATAATAGACCCTCTTCCGCTCGCTGCGCAGGCATCGACCCGCAAGCGGCGCTGGGCGACGCGCTGAAACATCAATGGAAGTCCCGGCTGCGCACGTCCAGCCCGCTCAACAGCGGGCTGAGGTCTTCAAGGCGTCGGGCAATCACATGGCGCACCCCACCCTCGCACTCCAGCCGCCCCACCACCCGCAACAGCCGTGCCCCCACCAAGATGCGGCGCTGACGCTCGGCCAGCGCACGCCAGACCACCACATTGATCATGCCGAACTCGTCCTCCAGGGTGACGAAAGTCACCCCACTGGCGGTCTGCGGTCGTTGTCGTCCGATGACAATACCGGCGACGCTGACCCTGTCAGCATGAGCCAACTCGACCAGCCGCTGCGAACTGCGACAACCCATGCCTTCGAGGCGACGCCGCAGCAAGGCCAACGGATGCGGCCCCAGGGTCGTGCCGGTGCTGCTGTAGTCGGCGAACAAGTCCTCACCCAAGGTTGGCGCGGGCAAGGCCACCGCCTCGTCTGAAGGCGCCGCCAGCCCGGCGAACAACGGCAACTGGGCCTGAACCGCCGCCACTTCCCAGCGTGCCTGGTAACGGTGCCCGACCAGCCCCTGCAAGGCTCCGGCATCGGCCAACAACTCACGCGCACGTGCATCCAGACCGGCCCGCTGGCTCAGGTCGCTGACATCGGCCCATGCCTTCACGGCGCGCGCCTGTTCAATACGCCGGCCATCTTCCTCACGAAAGCCTCGCACCTGACGCAGCCCCAGACGAATCGCCAAGGCATCATCGGTGACCGGCTCCAGGCTGCAATCCCAGTTGCTGTGGCACACATCCACCGGGCGAATCTCGATGCCATGTCGCCGCGCATCCTGAAGAATCTGGTCCGGGCTATAGAAGCCCATCGGCCAACTGTTGATCAACGCGCAGGCATAAATAGCGGGCTCATGGCACTTGAGCCAGCAACTGGCGTAGGTCAGCAAGGCAAAGCTGGCCGCATGGGACTCGGGAAATCCGTAACTGCCAAAACCCTTGATCTGCTCAAAGATCCGCGCAGCAAAGGCCTCGGTGTAACCGTTGTCGAGCATTCCGCGAGTCAAGCGCTCACGGTGCGGCTCCAGCCCGCCATGACGTTTCCACGCGGCCATCGAGCGACGCAGTTGATCGGCCTCGCCCGGGCTGTAGCCTGCCGCGACGATGGCCAGTTCCATGACCTGCTCCTGGAACAGCGGCACGCCAAGGGTGCGTTCAAACACCTTCGCCAGCGCGGGCGAAGGAAAATCGACAGGTTCTTCGTTGTTGCGGCGACGCAGGTAGGGGTGGACCATATCGCCTTGAATCGGCCCAGGGCGAACAATCGCCACTTCAATGACCAGGTCATAGAACGTCTTCGGCTTGAGCCTCGGCAACATGGCCATCTGCGCCCGCGACTCGATCTGGAACACGCCGATGGTATCGGCCCGACCGATCATGGCATACGTCGCTGCATCCTCGGGAGGCACCGTGGCGATGCTCAAGCGACGCCCACGATGGCGCTCAAGCAGGTCAAAACACCGACGCAAGGCGCTGAGCATGCCCAAGGCCAGGATATCGACCTTGAGCAACCCGACCAGGTCGAGGTCGTCCTTGTCCCACTGGATCACCGTACGGTCTTCCATGGCCGCGTTCTCCACCGGCACCAGGCTGTCCAATGGCTGCTCGGAAATGACAAAACCGCCCGGGTGCTGGGACAAGTGCCGGGGAAAGCCGATCAAGGTCCCCGTCAGTGACAGTACCCGGTGCAACAACGGGCTTTCAGGGTCGAAACCCGCTTCACGCAGGTGCTCGGCAGACGGCACACGGTCACTCCAACGGCCACAGCAATCAGCCAATGCGTTGATCTGATCGGGCGGCAACCCCAGCACCCGGGCAATATCCCGCACGGCACCGGCGGCATGGTAGGTGCTGGCCACGGCCGTGAGCGCTGCGCGATGACGCCCATAACGACGAAACACATACTGCAGCACCTCTTCGCGGCGCTCGTGTTCGAAATCGACATCAATGTCCGGAGGCTCGTTACGCTCGCGGGAGAGGAAACGTTCGAACAACAGGTGCGAGGTCATGGGGTCCAGTTCGGTGATACCCAGCACGAAGCACACCACCGAGTTGGCTGCCGAGCCCCGCCCCTGGCAGAGGATGCCCTGCTCGCGGGCAAACCGCACGATGTCATGGACCGTGAGAAAGTACCCTTCGTAACCAAGCTCGGTGATCAGGGCCAGCTCATGCTCCAGCATGCCACGGGCCTTGTCGTCGACACCCTCAGGCCAGCGCCAACGTAGACCGTGCTCGCACAACTGACGTAGCCAACTGGTCGAGGTATGGCCGTGCGGCACCACTTCCCGAGGGTACTGATAGCGCAATTGACCGAGGTCGAACTGGCAGCGCTCGGCGATTTGCACACTGGCCTGGAGCAATTCGGGTGGGTACAACTCGGCCAGGTGCTGCAACGGTCGCAAGTGTCGCTCGCCATTGGCGAACAGACGGTGCCCGGCCTCGGCCACGGTCGTGTGATGGCGGATAGCGGTCATGCAGTCCTGCAAGGCCCGACGTCCACGGGCATGCATATGCACATCGCCACAGGCGACCGCAGGAATGCCGGTCTCAGCGGCCAGCGCCAGCAGGTTCTCCAGCCGCTGGCGGTCGTCCGGGCCACGGTGCAACTGCACCGCCAGCCACAGACGCTCGGCAAACACTTTACGCAACCAGTGGCCGTTGCTGGCGTCACGCTCGTCATCCGGCACCCACAACGCCAGCAGCCCCGGGAAAGGGCTGTTGAAGTCATCGCGGCGCAGGCAGTACTCGCCCTTCTTTGCCCGACGACGCCCCAGAGTGATCAGCCTGCACAGGTGCTGATAACCACACAGGTCCTCCACCAACAGCACCAGCTTTGGGCCATTTTCCAGGCGTATTTCGCTGCCAATGATCAGCGGGAGGCCACTGTCCTTCGCTGCCTGCCAGGCCCGCACAATACCGGCCAAGGTACATTCATCAGTAATTGCCAGAGCCTGGTAACCCTGCTGGCGGGCACGCTCGAACAGCTCCTGCGCACTGGAGGCGCCGCGCTGGAAACTGAAGTTCGACAGGCAGTGCAGTTCGGCATAAGCAACACTCATGCGAACCAGCCTTGCAACCACAGCGCACGACTGTCGCCGACATTGCGGTAGGCCCAGCCGCGCTGGCCGCTGGCGGTTTCGATCAGGTAATAGTCACGGCGTATATCGTCACCGTCCCACCAACCGGACTCGATACGTTCAGGCCCGGCCAACACCTGCAAACCATCCGGCAGCAATGCTTGCGGCTCGGCCAACAACCAGCCAGGACGTGGTGCAGCCGGCAGCGACACTTCAGCCGAACGCCCTTCCCCTGAGTGCCAGGCGCACTCGGGACGGTGGTCAGCCTGCACCTGCAGCGTCCCTACGGCGTCATCACCAAGGCGCGCACGCAACCGCTCGCGCAACTGCTCCCATGGCTGGTACTGCTGCGGCCGGGCGTCGAAAAGCGCTGCCAACGGCGGTACGAAACGCGGCAAATCCTCAGCCAGTAAACGCAGATTACGCACAGGGGCCGCAAGCTGCAGCGCCTCCAACCGCCCACGGGCCAGCTCGAACAACATGCCCGCCTCACGCTCAGCCGCCAGCAAGCCGACCACCACGCGGGTGTCTTCGACCTCGGCATGCTCCAGGTGCAGCGTAAAGCGCTGAACCCCCACATCCCGTCCGACCAGGAACACCGCCAGATCGTTGATCAACCGGCGCAAGGGAAACAACAGCGCCTGATGGGATTCAACATCGAAATTCAGCTCCAGCCGCGCATCGAAACAGTCTGCCGGCATGTAGCACGTCAATGCCATGGCCCGCAGACCCAGCAGCCGATCCAGATGCAACTGCACCGGTGCGGCGAAACGTCGGGCCAGCGCATCACGCGGCAGCGCCAGCACCTGATCCAGGCGGCGCAACCCCATGCGCACAAGCGCCGTGGCGGCGTCCGGCGCTAGACCGATACGCTCAACGGGCATCCGCACCAAGGCGGCGCGGGTTTGTTCGGGGCAGAAAGCGGCCAGCCCGTCATGCCCATTGGCAAGCATCCGGGCGGCTACCGGGTTGCTGGCCAGCACGATCCGATGGCGAAAACCGAGGGCCGTCAACTCCTCACGCAAGCGCGCCTCAAACACAGGCCAGGGCCCGAACAGCCCCAGGCTGGACTCGACCTCCAGCAACAGGGCTCGGGGGTAATCCAGGCTGACCTGCGAGCTGAAGCGGTACGCCCAGGCCGCAAGCAATTGCTGCAAGTGTTCCGTGGCTGCGGGGTCATGCTCAACACACGTAAACCCCTGGGCCAGGGCTTGCGCTGTACTCAGCGTTTGCCCCGCACGCAAGCCAAGGGCATGGGCCGCCGGGTTGACGGCCTGCAACACCCGGCGCTGGCTAGGCCCGCTGATCAATACCAACGGTGCGTCGGGCTCATCACGCCCGCGCAGTACACCATCGAGTGCCAGCTGCGGCAGCAGGATACAGGCCCAGAGCATGCTGCATCAGCCTCGCCAGCACGCAGCAATGGGGGCTGCCGGAGCCCGTCCGCCACGGCACTTGAGCACCCGCCACTGCGCTGGCTGGCAATCGACGGCAATACGCAAGGCCGCCGGTGAAGGGTTCAACGCCGCGTGTTGAGGACGACAGGCAAATGCCAGGGCCTGGCCCGTTTCGGCAGCGACCTGCAAACGGCGCAGGGCCCGATCATCGGCATGCTGCGGCCAACACAGCACTGCGGCGCAACTGCCCGAGCGCAAGCATTGCTCGGTGGCCCAGAGTGCCTCGCTCGGGTCGGCCTGCACCAGCGACAGCCAGCGCAAGTCGACACCAGCGGCCTGCCAGGCAGGGGCATACGGGATATAGGGTGGCGCTACCAGCACCACCCGCTCGCCGCCTGTGGTCAAGCGCGCCAGGCTCGGCCAGAGCAAATGCAGCTCGCCACTGCCAGCACTCGCCAGCAGCACTTCGGTCAGCGCCCCTGACGGCCAGCCGGTATCGGGCAAGGCTGCATCCAGCGGCGCATGCCCGGTGGGTTGTACCTCACGCGGTGGGGCAACCGGCCGCCCTTTCCAGACCTGGCGCGTGTCCAGCAGCCCGTCGAGACTGACGACGGCACCCATCAGCCGCGCCTCAGCAGGCCACAGAACACACCTTCGATCACCAGCTCATGTTCGGGGCCAACGTCAATCGGCGCGTAGTCCGGGTTACGTGGCAACAGGCGGTAATGCCCATCGGCACGCTGGAAGTGCTTGATGGTCACCTCACCGTCCAGGCGGGCAACCACGATCTGCCCGTCACGGGCATCGGCTTGTTGTTTGATGCCGACCAAATCGCCATCGAAAATACCGTCGTCGATCATCGAGTCACCACGCACCTTGAGCAGGTAGTCCGGGGTACGGCTGAACAACTGCGGGTCCAGCAGCAATTGCTCATGAATATCGATATCCGGGCCAATCGGTCGCCCGGCCGCCACCTGCCCCAGCACCGGAATCTCCAGTACCTCGGGCCGACGCAACACACCGGCCAGGCGGATACCGCGTGCCTGGTTCGGCGTGACCTCGATCAGCCCCGCCTCGCAGAGGGCCTGAATGTGTTTACGCGCCACACTGCGCGAAGCAAAACCAAAGGCCTGGGCGATATCGGCCAGGCTCGGTGGCTGGCCGTGCTCGGCAATGCGTTCACGGATGAAGGTCAGGATGGCGGTGCGTTTGGGCGATAATCTAGTCATGGAGTACATTTGTACTCTTTTCGTAAAACACTGACCAGCCCCATTGATCGCCCCAAGGCGAAATGAGTCCGTTATGATCGTCGCCATCAGACCTGTAGCGGAAACCCACCATGCTCAATGCCCTGCTGTTCGACCTCGACGGCACCCTGACCGATACCGACAAGCTGCACCTGCTGGCCATGCAGCAGTTGTTGCTCGAAGAAGGCCGGGTCTTTACCGAAGAAGAGTTCGATGCGCATGTCAGTGGCCGAGCCAATGCCGATTTGTGCCGCTACCTGTTCCCGGAACGCTCGGTTGCCGAGCACCGGGCCTTTGCCGAGCGCAAGGAGGAGCGCTTTCGCGCCTTGTCGCCGCGCCTGCAACCGACACCCGGTCTGTCGCGCCTGCTTGCACATGGCGAGGCTGCCGGCCTGGGCATGGCCGTCGTCACCAATGCACCACGGGCCAATGCCGAGCACATGCTCGCCGCCATGGGTATGGCCGGGCGTTTTCGACATATCCTGGTGGCCGAAGAGCTGCCCTGCGCCAAGCCCGACCCCCTGCCCTATCTCACCGGCCTTGAGCGCCTGCACGCACGCGCCGAATACGCATTGGCGTTCGAAGACTCGATTCCTGGGGTAACGGCAGCCAGCAAGGCCGGCATTTTCACTGTTGGCCTGAGCACCAGCCAACGGCCAGAGGTGCTGCTAGCCGCTGGCGCGCAACTGGTGGTGGAGGACTTCACCGATGCCCGCTTGTGGGCATTGATTGACGGGATGTCCAACCAGGCTCAGTGACGCCGGTAGCTTTTCTTGCCACTTGGCGTCAGGCAATACACACCACCCCGAGGGTCGGTACAGAACGCCCCACTGCCACACGCGCAGCCGTCGTTGCACAGGACGCGCCAGTGCGCAGATAGCCGAAGGTTGCTCGGCGTGATCCTGATGTACATACCGATCTACGAGGTGGCGTCGAGCATCCAGTGAGCGGGAAGCTCGCGACGCCGACCGCTACATATCAAAACGATCCACCGCCCGCCGCCGCTCGTTGTCGTCGCGCATGTCATAGTTGGCAGTGGTCTGGATGTTGCTGTGGTGCGCAAGTTTCTGGGCAATCGACAGGTCGTGCTCTTCGATCACCCGGGTAATGAACGAGCGGCGAAAATCGTGGGGCATGATCTTCACCCCGACCTGCTGCCCCCGCTGGCGAGCGATGTAATAGATCGCATGCTTGGTGATGCGTTCGCGGGTGATATGGCTGCCACGTCGTATGCGGTTGAACAGGAAGTCGTCATCGGCCTGCCCTTCCGGCAGTTGCGAACGACGAAAGGCCAACCAGGCATTGAGCCTGTCGAACGCCCAGGCCGGCGCATACTTGATCAGTTGTTTGTTGCCTTTGCCCAGCACCTGCAGGCTGCGCTCGGAAAAGTCGATCTGCGAGAGTTTCAGATCGACCGACTCGGATTTGCGCATCCCTGTGCCATAGAGCAAGGCAATTACCGCTGCATCGCGTAACCCTTGTGGGCGTGGGTCAGCGGCGCACACCTCCATGAGTTCGCGTATCAGGCTGCGCTTGAGGTTTCGCCCCACGGGCAGGCGTACACCCTGGGTCGCTTTCACCGTGCGAATTTTCAGCAGGTGTTCGTGGCTGATCAGACTCAACCGCCACGCCTCGTTCATGACGCCCCGTACCGCATTGACATACAGCGATGAGGTGTTGGGGGTAAAACCGTCGGCACGCAGCGCCGCCACCAGCGCGGTGACATGTGCGGGGTCGAGCAGGTGCCAGGGTACCTCGGCAATGTCGCAATCCTCAAAGCCGAGCCGGTCGGCAGCATCCTGCAGGACGTACTTCATGGTCAACTGGCTGGAAGGCGCCAGACGCGCAAGGTATTGCAGCAGCGGGTTGTGCAGTGAATCGGGCAAAACGGGAGGTCCTGTAGCAGCGCCAGCATGGTCCGAGGCCAGAGCCAGGTCATTGATTGCCAAGCATTTTGACCTGGCACCGGGCGGATGGTAACTCATCCCGCGTAACGCTGCTGCCAATAGCCGACAAGCCCTCCCATCATGGAAACCGATACCCCGGTCGAGCAGTCGGCCTCAGGACAAACCAACAAACCTAGTGAGACTTGAGTTTCTGGAACGACAGGTTCATATCCGAGGCCCACGTATCCAGTACGACCTTGACATCGTCCGGGACCAATACCTGTTTCTCATTCTCCAGGGGTTTGCCGCTGCCCTTGCGCACGACCTGAGCCAGTACCTTGTTATTGCCCCCGTCGAGAAATGCCGCTTCGGTGGCGATCTCGGTTTCCTGGTCACGGATTCCCGAAGCGGTACTCACGGCAGCAGCCACCAAGGCGATCGGAATCACTTCATACGGTTTCAAGCCTTCGGTCTTGCTGCTGACCGCAGTGATTGCCGGCCTGACGACAATAGTTCCTGGGCCAGGCCCCTTGGCAAGCGGCATCGATTTGCTGATTTCTCGCTTGAGTGCTGCGTCATAGTAGCGGGTAATCCCTTGCAGGGTACTTTGCGGTATACGCTCGGTCGCCTGTGGCTTGGGGTAGAACTGGCTGGGCTCGATGTAGACGCTCGTGTAACGGCCAACCTTCAGGTCAGGGTCCACCCAGCGCATCACCGTTGCCCCGGAAGGCGATGTGTTCTCAGTCAAACGGCTGTAATCCCTGAGAAAACCGGAATATTGCTCCGGTTCGACGACTTTGCTCGAACAGCCGGACAGAACAAGCCCGCTCAGGCACAGCGTACCGACGATCAACGCTCTTTTCATGCTCTCGCTCCATGGCGCGCAAAGGAAGGCTCTGTAGGTATAGGCTAGAGTTGCGCAGGCATCCAACAAAACGAGGCAGCATGGCATTTCACAAACTGGCACACACTCATCCACGCTTGAGCGCAGCGGCTCTACTGGGCGCAATTGCAGGCATACTGATTCCCGCACATGACCTGATCCAGCACATCTTGATTGGCTGGAACATCGGTGTCTGGTTCTACCTGGCACTGGTGCTCTGGCTGACCCTGCGAGCCAACCCGGAACGGGTTCGCAAGGTGGCCAGCATCGAAGACGAAAATGCCGGGTTGGTACTGTTCACCGTGAGTATCGCCGCCATCGCCAGCCTGGCCGCCGTCACCCTCGAACTGGTCGGCAGCCGGGGCCTGGAGAATGGCCAACAGCTGTTGCGCTATGCCTTCACCGGGCTCACCGTAAGCGGTTCATGGCTGTTGATCGGCACTGTCTTCAGCCTGCACTATGCGCGGCTGTTCTACACCGATGAGGCAAAGGCACCCTTGTTGCGTTTTGCCGATGGCGAATGCAACCCCGATTACTGGGACTTCCACTATTTCTCATTCACCCTGAGCGTGGCCGTACAAACCGCCGATGTCGGCGTCGCCGGGCGTGAGCTGCGCCGCGTGGTATTGGCGCACTCACTGATCGGCTTTCTCTTCAACACGGCCATCCTGGGTTTCACGATCAATATTGCTGCCGGCTTACTGAGCTGACGGGCCCTGCCCCTCAAGCGCTTGCACCGCACAGCGGGCAATGCGCTGGCAGGCCAACACCAGTCGTTGACTGTCCAGTACCAGGCCCAGGCGCAGATGCCCGGCGGCACTGGGGCCGAATGCATCGCCGGGCAACACCGCCACACCATGCTCCTCCAGCAGGCGCTCAGCGAAGGCCCGTGCACTCAAGCCGGTTTCACGGATATCGATCATCACGAACATGCCGCCATCCGGCTTGTGCACACGGATTCCCGCACAGCCTTCCAGGCTGGCGCACACCCGGTCACGCCGCTCGCGGTAGGCTTCGCGCATCTGCACAAGTTCTGGGAGTTCGTGCTCCAGGGCCACCTGAGCCGCATTCTGGATGAAGTCCGGCAGGCCATAGAGCATGCACAGGGCCAAGTGCGTCAAGTGATCGGCCAGGGCTGGCGGACCGATCATCCACCCTACCCGCCAACCGGACATGGCATGGGACTTGGAGAGGCTGTTGATTGTCACACAACGCTCAGCCATACCCGGCAGGCTCGCCGGGCTGACATGTTCGCCGTCATACAGCAATTCGCTATAGACCTCGTCGGAGATCAGCCACAAGTCATGCTCAATACACAGCCGCGCCAGGCGCTCCCATGTGGCCCGTGGCAGGCTGGCGCCTGAAGGGTTGTGCGGGCTATTGATGAGCAGGGCCCGCGTGCGCGGGGTGATCAGCGCCCGGACATCCGCCGGTTCAATACAAAACCCCTTTTCGGGCTTGACCGCGACGGGCACCACCTTGGCCCCACAAGCACCGAACACCGCGTCATAGGTGACATACATGGGTTCGGCGACAATCACCTCATCCCCGGGATTGAACACGCATTGGGCCACGCCGTACAGTGCACACTGTGCTCCGGCCAGCACGACGACTTCTTGCGCATCCACCGCTCGCCCGCTGAGCCGTGCATGTCGGTGGGCAATGGCTTGACGCAAGGCCAGGCTGCCACGCACATCCGAATAATGAGTATCGCCTGCAGCAAGGCTGTCGACCGCCGCCTGGACAATCGACTTCGGCGTGTCGAAATCAGGGTCGCCAACCGACAGCAACAAAATGTCACGGCCTTGCTGCTGCAGTTCCAAGGCTCGGTAATGAATGTTCCAGACGGCAGCACCATCACCGGCTATACGTTGGGTCAGGGTTGAATACTGCATGGAAGGCTCCTTGACTGATGGCACACCTCGGGCGTACCGCTGGTCAGAAACCTCCAGGCGGGCATCCCAGCCGACTGCCGGTAAAAATAGCAGAATGCCGTGTGCCTGGCGGCTCAACCCCCAAAGACAAACGTTTGCGTTGAAAAACTATCCGAACGAAGGGCCATGACCAGGGTCAAAAATCCGGTGATAAACCGCGTTCAGGTCCCGGACAACCCCCCAGTGAATGCTATGGTTAGGGTCGCGCTGTACCCTGAGAAATAGCCAACACACCGTGTGACGCTGAAAATCAAGGAGGCCAGCATGAGCAAACTGACGTTTCCAAACGCCTGTCAGGTAATGCGTTGGCATTTCCATCCATTAGGCTTTGAGGCAAGCATGGATGCGCCCAGCAGCATGGTAGCCCGCCTGTTTGACCGCGCTACGGGCGAAACCTTGCTGGCAATTACCGGCATTCCTTGCGCCACCGTGATGCAGGCTACCGATGTCGAGTTGATCATCGAGGCCGTGGAGGCCAAGCTCGATGCCTTTGCACCGTCCAGCACCTTGCACTCGGCATGACAGCTAGGCCGGTACACCGGCCTGGCTGGCCGACTCGATTCTGGCCATGAAGTCTTCGGCGGACTGCGGCTGACCCAACAGATAGCCCTGCAGCGAGTCACAGCCCAAGCGCGTCAGGAAGTCCTGTTGCCGATCGGTTTCCACCCCTTCGGCAACGATGCGCAAGCCCAGCGCCTGGCCCAACGCAACAATTGCCGAAACAATGGCCGCATCGTCGCCATCTTGTTCCAGATCACGCACGAAACCGCGGTCGATTTTCAGCTCGTTGGCCGGCAGCCGCTTGAGGTACATCAAACTGGAGTAGCCCGTGCCAAAGTCGTCGATCGACAAGTCCACGCCCATGTCCGAGAGCTGCTGCAATACCAGCAAACTGGCATCGGCATCACGCATGGCAGTGGTCTCGGTAATCTCCAGCGTCAGGGTATTGGGCGGCAAGCGATGCCGTGCCAATGCCCCGGCAACGCTCTCGACCAGGCTGGCATGGCAGAACTGGATCGCCGACAGGTTCACGGCGATACGCCAATCGGCATAACCTTGATCGATCCACAGGCGCATTTGCCGGCACGCTTCATTCAGCACCCAATCTCCGATGGGGATGATCAGACCGGTCTTTTCCGCCAGCACAATGAAACGATCCGGCAGCAACAGACCGTGCTGTGGGTGCTCCCAGCGCAGCAGGGCCTCCGCGCCAATGGGCTGGCACTTCTGGGCATCGAACTTGGGCTGGTAGAAGAGACGAAACTGCCCCTGCTCCAGCGCCATGCGCAGATCCTGAAGCAATTGCAGCTGCAAGCGGGCATTGCTGTTCATCGACGCATCGAAAAAGCTGTAGCCGTTCTTGCCCGCGCTTTTGGCGTGATACATCGCCGCATCGGCATTGCGCAGCAGCTCGTGCTGATCGGTGCCGTTGCCGGGGTACAGGGAAATGCCGATGCTGGCGGATACCTGAAGGTTTTGATCGCTGATGCGAAACGGTCGCGATATCAGGTTGACCTGCTTGGTCGCGACACCCAGGGCATCATCCGGCTCATCCAGTTCTACCAGCAAGACAAACTCGTCGCCGCCAATACGCGCCAAGGTATCCTGGCTGTGCAGGTGCCCGCGCAGACGCAAGGCAACCTCTTTGAGCAACTGGTCCCCCGTATGGTGACCGAAGGCATCGTTGACCGGCTTGAAGCCATCAAGGTCAATAAACATCAGGGCAAAGCAGCCGCCCTGCTCCGCCACCTTGCTGATGGCCTGATCGATCCGGTCGGCCAGCAAGGTACGATTGGGCAGCCCGGTCAAGGTGTCATGCAAGGCCAGTTGGGTCAGTTCCTCGTTGGCCAGCGTCAACGAGCGCGCCAGTTCTGCCGTGCGCGCTTCCAGGCGCGCATCCAGCACCGACGTCAACAACGCCACGGCCAATACCGCCAGGGTGGTGATCAACACCAGATAATCCAGACCACTGCCGCTCAGACCGCCCTGGGCACCACAGAAACTGCCATCGGCGAAGTTGGCCGCGGCCATGCCGGTGTAGTGCATGCCGACAATGGCAATCCCCATCACCACGGCGGCACAGCCACGGAACTGACGAACATAAGGCGTGTGCAGGCGCAAGCGAAATGCGATCCACAGCGCCGCCGCCGATGCGCCCCCGGCGATCAGCAAGGAGGCCAAGAACAACACGGGGTCGTAATCGATGCCCGGCTGCATGCGCATGGCCGCCATGCCGGTGTAATGCATGCAACTGATGCCGGCACCCATGATGAGGGCACCCAGCCCCAACGTACGCCAAGGCAAGCGCGGCTGGCTGACCAGCCAGAGGGCGAAACCCGACGACAACACCGCAACCAGCAATGACAAGGCCGTCAAGGTGATGTCATACCCCAGCGGGATCGGCAGGCTGAAGGCGAGCATCCCGATAAAATGCATCGACCAGATACCAAAGCCCATGGCCATGGCCCCTCCGCCCATCCACAGGTGTACCGCACGCCCCTTGGCCGTCGCGATGCGGCCGGAGAGGTCAAGCGCGGTATACGATGCAAGGATGGCCACACACAGGGAAATCAATACCAGCGAGGGGGAGTAACTACCAATCAACATGAGGCCTTTGACAACCGGGTTGGAGGACCTGTGTTGAGGCCCGATAAAACCGATGATTGTACTCAAGCTTTAGCGAAACGCACGGAGTTTCAGTGGGTACGTTCCAACCTGCGCGGGCTGCGGCACCGTGCCAAAGCGGGCACCGTACCGCCACCCTCGCAGACAGAACCGTCAAGGCTGCGGGGCGAACGCCGTCTGTGTGTCCCAACCACCACCCAGGGCCGCGATCAACTGCACACTGGCCACCAGACGCCCCTGCAACAAGGTCAGCACACTGCGCTCATTGCTCAAGGCTGTGGTCTGCACATTGACCACATCCAGGTAACCAATCAAGCCCGCCTTGTACTGATTATTGGTCAAGCGTAACGACTCGCGGGCCGAGGCCAGCGCCTCGTTACGTACCTGTGCCTCATCCTCATACACTTTCAACTGCACAAGGTAGTTTTCCACCTCACGAAAACCGTCCAGCACCGTCTGTCGGTACTGGGCGACGGTCTGGTCATAGACCGCTTCGGTACGGTCGACTTCAGCGGCGCGCTTGCCGCCGTCGAACAAGGTCAAGGCCAGTTGCGGCCCGACCGACCAGAAACGATTCGGCAGGCTGACCCAATCATTGAAACTGCTACTGCTGTAACCACCACTGAGGCTCAGGCTCAGGTCGGGGAAGTAAGCCGCCTTGGCCACGCCAATACTGGCATTGGCAGCCATCACCTTGCGTTCAGCCGACGCGATGTCGGGACGACGCTCCAGCAGTTGTGACGGCAAGGCCAGCGGCACCTGAGGCAACGCCGGGATGCGATCGCTCGCCGCCAAGGCAAACTCGGACGGTGCCTTGCCAAGCAATACGGCAATCGCGTTTTCCAACTGGGCACGCTGCCAGATCAGATCGATCAGGTCAGCCTGGGTAGTTTTCAGCTGGGTTTGTGCCTGAGCCACGGCATCCTTGCCGGAGATGCCGGCACGGTACTGGTTCTCGGTCATTTTCAGCGAACGCTGGTAAGCCTCGACAGTCGCCTCAAGCAGGCGTTTTTGCTCATCCAGCACCCGCAGTTGCAGGTAATTCTGCACCAGCTCCGACTGCAGGCTCAGACGAATCGCCGCCATATCGGCCAGGCTCGCTTCAGCACTGGCCTCGTTGGCAGCCAGCCCCTCGCGCAGCTTGCCCCACAGATCAGCCTCCCAACTCACGCCCAGTTGGGTGCTGTAGGTATTACGGATACCACTGCTGTTATTGCTCAGGCTCGAGCTGCTGCTACCGGTGCCCTGGCTTGAGCGCGTCTTGCCGGCGCTCAGGTCAATACTGGGAAACAGCGAGCCGCGAGCACTACGCACCAAGGCCTGGGCCTGACGGTACTGAGCCTCGTACTGGGCGACCGTCTGGTTGTTGGCATTGAGTTGCACGATCAGGTCGTTGAGCAGGCTATCGCCATACAGTTCCCACCAGGCGCCTCGGGCCAATGCATCGGACGGCGTTGCCGGTGTCCAGCCTTCGGCATACTTGAACGGCGCTTGCGCAGGGGTTTCCGGGCGCTGGTAATTCGGGCTCAGGGTACAGGCACTGAGCATCACCAGGCACATGCCGGTCGCCAGCAAGCGCGAGCCTCGAGCGGCCAGCAACTGCTGCAGGGTGCGGTCGGAAAGTAACGGGCGTTGAGTCATAGCGGGGTTTCCAGAGCAGCATCGGTACGCACGCCACGCCAACGGTTGAAGCGATGGCGCAGACGGTCCAGGTAGAGGTAGACCACAGGGGTGGTGTAAAGCGTGAGGATCTGGCTGAAGACCAGCCCACCAATGATGGTCAGGCCCAGCGGTTGACGCATCTCGGCACCCTCGGCACCGCCGAGCAACAGCGGTAGCGCACCGAGGATGGCCGCCAGGGTGGTCATCAGGATCGGCCGCAAACGCAACAGGCACGCGCGACGGATCGATTCTTCAGGGCTCAGCCCGTCATGCCGCTCCAGTTGCAAGGCAAGGTCGATCATCAGGATGGCGTTTTTCTTCACCACCCCGATCAGCAGGAACAGCCCCAGCAACGAGATCAGGCTGAACTCGCTGCCCACCAGGTACAACGTGAGCAAGGCGCCGACCCCGGCCGACGGCAGCGTCGACAGAATGGTCAGCGGGTGAATGTAGCTTTCATACAGAATGCCCAGCACCAGGTACACCGCCAGCAGTGCGCCGAGGATCATGAACGGCTGGCCTTTCTGGCTTTCCTCAAAGGCATTGCCGGTACCGCCCAGCTTGGCGATCACCTCTTCGGGCAGGCCGACCTTGGCCACTGCACGCTCCACGGCGGCCATGGCCGCTTCCTGGCTGTAGCCTTCAGCAATATCGAAGGCGATGTCTTCAGAGGCGAATTGCCCTTCATGACTGACCCGGTCGCTGGCCAGGCTGTTTTCATAGCGGGCAAACGCCGACAGCGGCACGCGCGCGCCCGCCGCTGTGATCACCTGCACCTGCTCCAGGGTACGTGGGTCCTGGGCGTACTGCGGGTTGACCTCCATCACCACCTGATACTGGTTCAGGCTGTCGTAGATGGTCGAGATCTGCCGCTGGCTGTAGGCATTGTTCAGCACCGCAGTGACCATGTTCATGTCGATGCCCAGGCGTTTGGCCTGTTCGCGATCGACCACCAGCGTCACTTGCTGGGTACCGCTGCCTTCACGCGCATCGATCGCAGTGAGCTCTGGCAAGGTCTTCAGGGCGGCAACAACCTTCGGGTACCACTCGCGCAACGAGGCCAGGTCGCCGCTTTGCAAGGTGTAGAGAAACTGTGAAGAGCTCTGCTCGCGCCCACTACCGCCAAATTGCAGGTCTTGATCCGCCATCAGGAACAAGCGCCCGCCCGGCACCTTGGGCATGTTCTTGCGCAAGCGCTCGATGACTTTCTGTGCCGAGTCCTTGCGTTCCTTGATCGGCTTCAGGCGTACCAACACCATGGCGTTGTTGATGCCGCTGTTGCCACCGATGAAGCCAGCGACACTTTCCACCGCAGGGTCTTGGAGCAACGCCCGACGATAGGTCTCCATCTTCGGCTGCATGACCGAAAACGACAGGCCATCGTCACCGCGCACGAACCCCATGAGCTGGCCGGTGTCCTGCTGCGGCATGAAGGTCTTGGGCACCACGACGTAAAGGGCAATGTTCACACCGATGGTCAGCAACAGGCTGATGAGTGTCAGCCGACGATGACGCAGTGCCCAGCCCAGGGTGCGGTCATAACCGGCCATCATGCGCTGGTTGAGTTGCTCGCTCCACCGCTGCAGGCGGGTCTGCTGGCCAACCGGGTGCGGCTTGAGCCAGCGGGCGCAGAGCATCGGTGTCAGGGTCAGCGACACCACCAGCGAGACGATGATCGCGGCCGCCAGGGTGATGGAGAACTCACGGAACAACGACTGAACAATGCCACCCATGAACAGGATGGAGATGAACACCGCCACCAGCGACACGTTCATCGACAACAATGTGAAACCTACTTCCTTGGCCCCGAGAAACGCTGCACGCATCGGCGCGATGCCTTCATCGATGTGCCGGGAAATGTTTTCCAGCACCACGATGGCATCGTCCACCACCAGCCCGGTGGCCAGGATCAGGGCCATCAGCGACAGGTTGTTCAGGGAAAAACCGCACAGGTACATGATTGCGAAGGTACCCACCAGCGATACGGGTACCGCCAGGGTCGGAATCAGCGAGGCGCGCAGGTTGCCGAGGAACAGGAACACCACCAGGACGACCAGGGCCACCGCAATCAGCAAGGTATGCTCAGCCTCCTTGAGGGTGGCCTTGATCACGGGCGAACGGTCCATGGCCAGGTCCAGTTTGACACTGGCCGGCATCAGGGCTTCAAGGGCCGGCAACTGCTCCTTGATCTTCGCCACGGTCTCGATGATGTTGGCCCCGGTCTGGCGGTTGATGACCAGCAACACCGCGTCCTGATCATTGAAAAAGCCACTGTTATAGCGGTTTTCCACGCCATCACTGATCTTGGCCACATGGCTCAGGCGCAGCACCGAACCGTCCTGGTAACGGATCACCAGGGGCTCATAATCCTTGGCCTCGTACAGTTGATCGTTAGCCTGAACCTGCCAGTTGCGCGCACTGTCTTCGACGAAGCCTTTGGGCCGGCGCTGGTTGGCGTTGGCGATGGTCTCGCGCACGTCATCCAGGGCCACGCCATACTGGTTAAGCATCTGTGGTTCCAGCTCGATGCGCACCGCCGGCAGCGAGCTACCACCAATCTGCACCTCCCCAACCCCGGGCACCTGGGACAGGCTCTGCGACAAGATGGTCGAAGCAAGGTCGTACAACTGACCTTTCTGCAACACACTGGACGTCAGCGCCAGCACCATGATCGGTGCCTGGGCCGGGTTGATCTTCTTGTAGGTCGGCATGCTTTTCATGCCGCTGGGCAACAGGTTGCGCGAGGCATTGATCGCCGCCTGCACTTCGCGGGCAGCGGCGTCGATATTCTGCCCTTGCTCAAAACCAAGAATCACCCGCGTCGAGCCCTGGCTGGACCGGCTGGTCAGGGTGTTGACCCCGGCAATGGCGCCCATCGAGCGCTCCAGCGGGGTCGCCACGGTCGAGGCCATGACCTCGGGGCTGGCCCCCGGCAAGTTGGCCGACACCACAATCACCGGGAAATCGATCTGCGGCAGCGGTGCCACCGGCAGCAAGCCGAAACTCACGCCCCCCAGCAGCATGATCGCCAGGCTCAACAGCATCGTCGCCACCGGACGGCGAATAAACGGGCCGGACAGGTTCATCGGCGGCAGCTCCAGTCCAACGTCATACCGGCACTCCCGCGGCACTGCGACCACTGAAACGCCGCGCCAGCCGATCGAAATACAAGTAGATCACCGGCGTAGTGAACAGCGTCAGCACCTGGCTGACCAACAGGCCTCCCACCATCACCAGGCCCAGTGGCTGACGCAGCTCTGCGCCGGAGCCCGTAGCCAGCATCAACGGCACAGCGCCGAACAGCGCCGCGAGGGTGGTCATCAAAATGGGCCGGAAACGCAATAACGCCGCTTCATAGATCGCCGTTTGTGGATCAACACCGCGGGTACGTTCAGCCTCCAGGGCGAAGTCGATCATCATGATCGCGTTCTTCTTGACGATACCGATCAGCAGGATGATGCCGATGATTGCAATCATCCCCAGGTCATGGCCACTGAGCAGCAAGGCCAGCAAGGCCCCGACCGCAGCAGACGGCAAGGTCGAGAGGATCGTCACCGGGTGGATGTAGCTCTCGTAGAGCACCCCCAACACGATGTACATGGTTACCACGGCAGCCAGGATCAACAACAAGGTACTCGACAGCGAGGCCTGGAACGCTTCGGCTGCACCCTGGAAGCGTGTCTGCACCCCGAGCGGCATGCCAATGTTCTGCTGCACCTGCTCAATCGCCTTGACCGCCTCGCCCAGCGCAACACCGGGCGCCAGGTTGAACGACATCATCACTGCCGGGAACTGGCCGATATGGGCAATTGCCAACTGCGCCTGACGCTGCTCGATACGTGCCAGGCTCGACAAGCGGACCTGCCCACCATCGGCGCTCTTGACGTAGACCTGCTCCAGCGCCTGTGGGCCAAGGGTGGCAGCGTCAGCAGCCTGCAAGACCACACGGTACTGGGTAGCCTGGGTGTAGATGGTGGAGATCTGGCGCTGCCCGAAGGCGTCATAGAGCGCGTTGGTGATGTCGGCAACGCTGATACCCAGGCGTCCGGTCGCATCGCGATCGATGATCAGGTACACCTGCAAGCCCTTGTCCTGCAGGTCGCTGGCAACATCAGTGAGTTCCGGCCGCAGGCGCAAGGCATCGACCAGCTTGCCGCTCCACTGCGCCAGCAACTCGGCGTCCGGCGATGACAGGCTGAACTGGTACTGCGTGCGGCTGACCCGGTCTTCGATGCTCAAGTCCTGCACCGGCTGCATGAACAGGCGCATACCGACCAGCTTGTCGACCTCTGGCTGCAGACGCTGGATCACCTGGGCCGCAGTCAGGTCACGTTCATTGTGCGGCTTGAGGTTGATCAACAAGCGGCCACTGTTCAGCGTTGCGTTGTCGCCATCAACCCCGATATACGACGAAAGGCTCTGCACCGCCGGGTCCTTGAGGATGATCGCCGACAAGGCTTGCTGACGCTCACTCATGGCGGCGAACGATACCGACTGCGGCGCCTCGGAAATCCCCTGGATAACCCCGGTGTCCTGCACCGGGAAGAACCCCTTCGGCACCATCAGGTACAACACGACGGTCAGGCCCAGGGTTGCCACCGCCACCAACAGGGTCAGCGGCTGGTGACGCAGCACCCACTGCAAACCCTGGCCATAATGACCAATCATCCAGTCGATCCAGGCGCCGCTAGCACGGTAGAAGCGGCTCTGCTCCTCTGCCTTGGGTTCACGCTTGAGCAGCCGCGCGCACATCATCGGCGTCAGTGTCAGCGAAACCACCAGGGAAATCAGGATGGCCACGGCCAGGGTAATGGCGAACTCACGGAACAGCCTGCCCACCACGTCGGCCATGAACAGCAGTGGGATCAATACCGCAATCAGGGAGAAGGTCAGCGACACCAGGGTAAAGCCGATCTGCCGGGCGCCCTTGAGCGCAGCCTGCAGCGGCGTTTCACCTTCTTCGATATGCCGGGAGATGTTCTCCAGCATGACGATGGCATCGTCCACCACAAAGCCGGTGGCAATGGTCAGTGCCATCAGCGTCAGGTTGTTGATCGAGAAGCCCGCCAGGTACATCACCGCGAAGGTGCCGATCAATGACAGCGGCACGGTGATGGAGGGAATCAAGGTGGCGCTCAAGCGACGCAGGAAGACAAAGGTGACCATGACCACCAGGGCGATGGCGATCAACAGCTCATACTGTACGTCCTTGACCGAGGCCCGAATGGTCTGGGTACGGTCAGTGAGTATCACGACATCAAGGCCGGCTGGCAGGTTGTCGGTAATCGACGGCAGCAGGGTCTTGATCCGGTCGACCACCTCAATGACGTTGGCCCCCGGCTGGCGCTGAATATTGAGCAGCACTGCCTGGTTCTGGTTGGCCCAGGCCGCCAGACGCTCGTTCTCGGCACCGTCGACGATCTCGGCAACGTCCTTGAGCCGCAGCGGCGCGCCGTTGTTGTAGGCCAGGATCAGATTGGCGTATTCCTCGGGCGAACGCAGCTGGTCGTTGGCGTCGAGCATCGACACCCGGGTCGGGCCGTCAAAGTTGCCCTTGGGCTGGTTGACGTTGGACGCACCGATCAATGTACGCACATCGGCCAGGTTAAGCCCGGCCGCCGCCAGGGCATCGGGGTTGACCTTGATGCGTACCGCCTGGCGCTGGCCGCCGGCGATGCTGACCATCCCTACCCCGCTGATCTGCGCGATCTTCTGCGCGACCCGGGTATCGACCAGGTCATTGAGCTTGGGCAACAGCATGGTTTTCGAGGTGATGGCCAGGGTCAGCACAGGGGTATCGGCCGGGTTGACCTTGTTGTACACCGGTGGCGCCGGCAGGTCGCTGGGCAGCAGGTTGCTGGCAGCGTTGATCGCCGCCTGCACCTGTTGTTCGGCGACATCCATGTTCATGTCCAGGCTGAACCGCAGGGTCAGCACCGAAGCACCGCCCGAGCTGGTGGAAGCCATCTGGGTCAGCCCGGGCATTTGCCCGAACTGGCGCTCAAGCGGCGCGGTGACAGCGCTGGTCATCACCTGAGGGCTGGCACCGGGATAAAGCGTCATGACCCGAATGGTCGGGTAATCGACCTGCGGCAAAGCCGCCACCGGCAGCAACCTGTAGGCGATAAGGCCCGCCAGCACGATAGCCAGCATGCTCAGTGTGGTCGCCACCGGGCGCAGGATGAACAGCCGCGAGAGGTTCATGCGCCCGCCTTACCCTTGGCACCCTGAGCACCCGGGCGCGCCGAGGCATCCTGCTGCTCCTGCCCCTGCAAGTGCTGGCCGGGGGTCGCTGGCACCTCGGAACTGTCATTGACCACATCCACATCACTGCCATCACGCAAACGGTCGGTGCCTTCCAGCACCACCCGCTCGCCCTTGGCCAGGCCCTCGATCACCACAGTGTGCTCACCATCGCTGGCACCGACCTTGAGTTTGCGGATGCGCACCTTCTTGTCGCCGTCCATCACATACACGAAGGAGCCCTCGGTACCGAACTGAATCGCTGCCGACGGGGCCAACACCACGTCTTTCAGCGTATCGGCCAGCAAGCGCACATTGACGAACTGGTTGGGGAACAACACTTCGTCCTGGTTCTCGAAGCGTGCCTTGAACTTCAGGGTACCGGTCGTGGTGTCGATCTGGTTGTCCAGGCTGCTCAGCACCCCGACGGCCTGCTGCTTGAGATCCCCCCGATCCCAGGCCTCCACCGCCAGCTTGGCGCCACTGCGATAACGCGCAAGCACCGTCGACAGTTCGGCCTCGGGCAAGGTAAAGGCGACGGTGATCGGCTGGGTTTGAGTGATGACCACCAGCGCCGTGGTGTCGTTGGCCGCCACCAGGTTGCCGACATCAAGCTGGCGCAGGCCAAGACGACCACCGATCGGCGCACGGATCTTGCTGAACTCCAGGTTCAGCCTGGCATCGCCAACGGCCGCCTGATTGGTCTTGATGGTGCCCTGATACTGCTCAACCAAGGCCGCCTGGGTATCGAGGGTCTGCTTGGCGATGCTGTCTTCAGCATAAAGGCCCTTGTAACGCTCCAGGTCGATCTGGGCATTTTTCAGTTGTGCCAGGTTCTGCGCCAGGGTGCCTTCTGCCTGTTGCAAGGCGATCTGGTAGCTGCGCGGATCGATCTCAGCCAGCAGATCACCGGCTTTCACCTTCTGCCCCTCCTGGAAGTTGACCTTTACCAACTCACCGGCCACGCGGCTGCGCACGTTCACCGTGTTGGTGGCCGTAACCGTGCCCAATGCCTTTAGGTACACCGGAAAGTCCGCCACGGTAGCAGGCGCCACACGCACCGGCACCGGCCCACCAAAGGCCCCGAAGCCCGGTCGACCGCCCTTTCCTGGCGCCATACTGGTGTCTTTTACCGGTGTCGAAGGCCACAGCCACCAACACAGGCCGACGACCAGCAACAGGATCAGCAGGCCAACGAGCCAGGGACGAGGGGAACGGGAAGCAGGAGCATGCATTGGGTGATCGACCATTGTGCGCAGGGATATCTTTTGAGAAGGCTGAACGATAAGCAGATGAGACCGTTAAGCAAAGCGCCTTTACCGGCAATTTACTTAGCGCTGACAGAGGCAAGATGCTGAACTATAAATAAAAACGGCCTGGACGAAGGCCAGGCCGTTACAAACGCTTGCAAATCCAGACGCCTTGATCGCCGGTATTACCGGCGATGGCGTCGGATTACTTCAACGTTACTTCAACGCAGCCAGGGCGGCGTCGTAGTTTGGCTCTTCGGCGATTTCCTTGACCAACTCGCTGTGCAGCACCTTGTCGTTCTCGTCCAGAACCACTACGGCACGTGCCGTCAGGCCAACCAGTGGGCCGTCAGCAATGGCCACACCGTAGTTTTCGATGAACTCACGGCCGCGCAGGGTCGAGAGGTTCTTGACGTTTTCCAGGCCTTCGGCACCGCAGAAACGGGCCTGGGCAAACGGCAGGTCAGCCGAGATGCACAGCACAACGGTGTTGGCGAGATCGTTGGCCTTGGCATTAAAGGTGCGCACGGACGTGGCGCAGGTCGGGGTATCGACACTCGGGAAAATGTTCAACACTTTGCGCTTGCCGGCGAAGTCTTTCAGCGACACATCAGCCAGGCCAGCGCCGACCAGGCTGAACGCAGGTGCCTGGGCACCAACCTGCGGCAGTTCACCGTTGACCTGAACCGGATTGCCTTTAAGAGTCACTTGAGCCATGAACGGAGTCCTTATGCGGGAGTTGAGTAAAGGACCAGAGTTAACCACGAAAGTGCCCCTTCACCTATGGGCAGACAAAAATTGTTGAGTTTTCAGACAATTCTTGTAGACAATCTGCAAGATTAAACCCGGCCCTCGGCATACTGTTCGCCCAATTAGCGGGAGTGGTCAAGCGCCCTCAAACACGCACCCTCCTGATGAAAGCAGGCATATCCATTCGCGATGTCGGGCCTGATACCCCGTTCCGCCTTTACGGCGGGTCACTCTTGTCGGGCAAATGTGACCAAAACCCTCGTCCCAACATCCGGCCCTCCGCTGCGCTGCGCTGCGGGTTCAGCGTATGAAAAAAGCACTGCCGGAAAGGCAGACGCCTTAGTGGATAGAGTGGATTTCCTGCATTGGCTTTTTTGTCAGTGCGCGCAGTAGCAGGCGCTGCAGGGTGTCCCTTCAGGAGGCTGAGTGGAGCCGTCGCGTAGTGGGGTGCGAGGCAGGGATGCCTCGCAAGTGCTGATGGGCCATGGATGGCCCGTCGGCGCGCCCACACGGGAGCGATGGCGTAAGGAAGGAACCCGAAGCGCAGCGTAGGGCCGGATGTCGGGACAGGGCGTTTTGCCCACTTTTGTGCCGTTCAAAAGTGGGTCGCCGTAAAAGGCGAAACCTGTCGGTGGTGCCACTGCAGGGAATGGATATGTTCGCGAAGGCGAGTGCCACCCACCACAAACACGCCCACCAAACCTGATGAAAGCAGGCATATCCATTCACGATGTCGGACCTGATACCCCGCGGGGCCGCGCTGAAGGGCCTTCCTGGCCCTCAGCACAAGGCATCAGCCCAACAGCGAATACACCAGCGCCGAAATGGCCACCAGGCCCACCGCGACCACGAACACGTTGGACAGCGCACCGCTGTACTGACGCATGGCAGGTACACGACGGATGGCGTACATCGGCATCAGGAACAGAATGGCTGCGATGACCGGCCCGCCAAGGGTTTCGATCATGCTGAGGATGCTTGGATTGCGCGTGGCAACGATCCAGCACACCACCAGCATGAACGCTGCGGTAACCCGGTCCAGCGCCTTGGCACCCGGGCGCCAGCCGCTTTTGACGATCATGCCCTTAAGGCCTTCGCTGGCACCGATGTAGTGACCCAGGAATGACTTGGAAATGGCCACGAAGGCAATCAGCGGCGCGGCAAACGCAATGGTCGGGTTACTGAAATGGTTGGCCAGGTACGACAGGATCGACAGGTTCTGCGCCTTGGCTTCGGCCAGTTGGGCTGGCGTCAGGGTCAATACGCAACTGAACACGAAGAACAGCACCATCACCACCATCAACAAGTGGGCACGGGCCAGGATCTGCCCGCTGCGCTGCTCAGCGTTCACACCGTAACGGCGTTTCTGGTCGACGGCGAAGGCCGAGATGATCGGTGAGTGGTTGAACGAAAACACCATCACCGGAATCGCCAGCCACAGGGTATGCAGAAACGCAGAGGCCGACGGAACTTCGCTGGCCGTCGTCAGGATGCCGCCGTTCCAATGGGGAATGAGGAACACCGCCAGAAACGCCAGGGCGACGATAAACGGGTACACCAACAGGCTCATGGCTTTGACGGTGGCCTGTTCACCACACCGTACTACGGCCAACAAACCGAGGATCAGCACAAGGGACAGCACCGCACGCGGCGGCGGCGTAAGGTGCAACTGGTGCTCCATGAAGCTGCTGACGGTATTGGTCAAGGCCACGCTGTAGATCAGCAAGATCGGGAAGATCGCAAAGAAGTACAACAGTGTGATCAAGGCACCGGCCTTGAGCCCGAAGTGCTCCTCTACAACCTCGGTGATATCCGCGCCATCGCGACCTGACAACACGAAACGGGTCAGCCCACGGTGAGCAAAGAAGGTCATCGGAAATGCCAACAGCGCCAGGACCAACAGCGGCCAAAAACCGCCGAGACCCGCGTTGATCGGCAGAAACAAGGTGCCTGCGCCGATAGCCGTGCCGAACAGGCCCAGCATCCAGGTGGTGTCATGACGGGCCCAGTTGCCAAGGGCAACGGGGGTCGATTCAAAGCGCTGATCAACGCTTGGGGCCTGCTCGTTCATCCGGGTGCAACTCCACTCGCAAGACTACAACAGGGCCAGGAGCTGCGAAACAGACGCCTCATCGCTCCCAACCTATAGTAAGGGGGCGCGATTTTGCGCTGATTGGTTGCACTTGCAAAGTGCTACCAGAGGAACGGTTGCACCTGGTGCAACATCACCCAGGAAAACAACGTCAAACAGGTACTACCTCATCGCAGGCAGGCCAGCCCCCACACGGCTCGGTGAGCGCTGGGAGCAAGGCTTGCCTGCGAGGGTATTAGTGAAGTGCCAGCACAGGCGCGGCGTTACGCCTGACGCTGCACTGCAGCAAACGCCTTCGCCACCTGCTGCAGGTTGTCCGGGCGCAGGCCCGCCATGCAGACCCGACCGCTATCGATCAGGTACACACCAAATTCGTCACGCAGACGACGAACCTGCTCAACGCTGAAGCCGGTGTAGCTGAACATGCCACGCTGACGCAGGAAGAACTGGAAGTCCTGACCCGGCAACAGCGCGGCCAAGGCATCGACCAGCCCCTGGCGCATTTCAAGAATACGCAGGCGCATCTGTTCCACTTCGGCTTCCCACTGGGCATTCAGGCCCGCGTCGCCGAGCACGGCTGCGACCAGTTGGGCACCGAAGTTCGGTGGGCTGGAATAGTTGCGACGCACGGTGGCCTTGAGCTGGCCCAATACACTTTGTGCACTGTCCAGATCGTCACAGACTACCGACAAGCCGCCTACGCGCTCACCATACAGCGAGAAGATCTTTGAGAACGAATTGCTGACCAGGCAGGGTACGCCTGCACGGGCAACTTCACGGATGGCGTAGGCATCGTCTACCAGGCCTTCGCCAAAGCCCTGATAGGCAATGTCAAGGAACGGGATCAGGCTGCGCGCCTTGACCACTTCGATCACCTGCTGCCACTGCGCCTGGCTCAGGTCGACACCGGTAGGGTTATGGCAGCATGGGTGCAACAGCACAATGCTGTTGGCCGGCAGGGTCTGCAACGTCGCGAGCATGCCATCAAAATTCAGCCCGCGGCTCTGCTGATCAAAGTACGGGTAGGTGTTGACCTTGAAACCTGCACCTTCAAAGATTGCGCGGTGGTTGTCCCAGGTCGGATCACTGACCCAGACCTGCGACTCCGGGAAGTAACGCTTGAGGAAGTCAGCCCCTACTTTCAATGCCCCCGAACCGCCAACGGTCTGCACGGTAGCCACACGTCCACCCTCTACCGCAGGATGACCGGCGCCGAACAGCAGGGTCTGGATAGCCTGGCGATAGCTGCCCAGTCCTTCCATCGGCAGATACAGCGACGCCTGGTGAGGCTGGCCGGCCAGGCGTTTTTCCGCCTCGGCCACAGCGCCCAGTTGCGGTACCACACCGGCAGCATCGTAATACAGACCGATACTCAGGTTGACCTTGTCGGCACGAGGGTCGGCCTTGAAGGTCTCCATCAGCGAGAGAATCGGGTCGCCGGCATAGGCATCAACATGTTTGAACACAGCGTGCAGCTCCTTGGGTCAGGACAGTTCGGACTAACAGCTGTCGCGAGGATACCTGTACTGAACGCCAAGGAACATGTCTTCGCGTGCAACTCGTCAGTGCAGCACTGCACGGCCCCGCATCGCCGTCATCGGCTCATTGCTCTCCCGCAAGGGCTCGCAACTGCTCCAGCTCCTGCACCGTCAGGGTCACGCCCTGCTGCGCCGACAACTCGCGCTCGCGATAACGCCGCTCACCCGGCATACGTTTCAAGCCCACCTCATGCATCTGGCTCACCAACTCGCGGCTGCGCTCGGCAAAGCGATTACCCACTGATTTGGCAGGGTCGATGACAATGATCAATTGCCCGGTCCAGGGTGTCTTCGCACCGGGGTGCTGCGACCAGTCGAACTCGAACGAGAAGTGACCGCCCGTCAACGCTGCTGCCAGCAACTCGACCATCATCGACAACGCCGAACCCTTGTGCCCACCAAAAGGCAGCAGCGCCCCACCCTCCAGAATCGCCTTGGGATCACAGGTCGGCTGGCCGTGGCTGTCCACCCCCATACCCTCCGGCAATTGCTCTCCCTTGCGTGCAGCAATCTGCACGTCGCCGTGAGCCATGGCGCTGGTGGCCATATCAAAGACAATGGGGTCGCTGCCCGCGCAAGGTGCAGCGAAGGCGATCGGATTGGTACCAAACAACGGCCGCTGCGCACCATGAGGGACCACGCAGGTCATGCTGTTGACCACGCTCAGGGCAACCAACCCCTCTTCGGCGAACGGCTCTACGTCTGGCCAGAGGGCCGCAAAGTGGTGCGAATTGTGAATGGCCAGCACCGCCACACCGGCACTGCGCGCCTTTTCCACCAGCAACCCACGGGCTGCGGCCAGTGCAGGCTGAGCAAAACCACCCCTGGCATCAACCCGGACATAGCCAGAGGCGACATCTTCGACGCCTGGCTGCGCCTTGCCGTCTACCCAGCCACTGGCCAAGGTCGATACATACCCAGGAATACGAAAAACACCGTGGCTGTGGGCGCCGTCACGCTGAGCGCTGGCGCAGTTGTACGCCAGCGCGTCGGCAACGGCCTCACTGGTACCGTGACGAACGAATATCCGATGCAGCAAAGCCTGCAGTTCGGCAAAGGCAAGGTGCGCGACTGCAGTATCAGGACGTGCGGACATCTGAAGCTCCCTTGTTGGAATTGGACTGGGCTACAGCGATGAGCAGGCTGGAAACTCTCGCGCAGTGACAGCTATCTGTCAAATGTTGACTTGATGACAGAAAACATTCATTTTCTTCGTCAAGCGCAACCGCCGTGAGAGTCGTCCGTGAGCCAACCGATCAAACAACGCCTGGAAAGCAGCCTGCAGAACGCCTCGGCGTCTGGGCGCAAGATCGCCACTTACATGCTGGGCAACCTGCATGAACTGCCTTTCCAGACCGCTGCCAGCATCGCCGACAAACTTGGCATCAGCGAGTCCAGTGTCGGCCGTTTCTGCCGCGCACTGGGCTATGAACACTTCAAGGCGCTCAAACACGACCTCAAGAATGACCTGGGCGATGGCCCCTGGCTGGTTGGTGATCGCCTGCAAGAATTCCGCCAACAACGGCGCGAGTCTGAAGAAGGTGCCTCTCGCAGCTTTGAACTGGAAGTCGCAGCCTTGGTGCGGGTGCATGAATACAGCCACACCGCGCTTTGGCACAGCGTCGCCCAACGCCTCTCTGAACGACGGAAGATATTCGTCGCCGGCTTTCAGACCGAGCGCGGCATCGCCCTGTGCATGGTGCACCTGCTGCAATACCTGCGTGATGGCGTGCACGCCGTCGATGGCAGCGCCGGGCACTTTGGCGACGTGCTGCTCAGCCAGCCGGACGACTGTGCCCTGGTGGTGTTCGAGGCGCGCCGCTACTCACGCCATGCCCTGAACCTGTGTCGCAAGGCGCAGGAAGCGGGCATCCCGGTAACACTGGTTACCGACACCTTCTGCGACTGGGCCGATGCCCACGCCGACGAAGTCTTTCGTATACCCACCGATTTCAATCTGTTCTGGGAGTCCACCGCGACGATGCTGTCGTGGGTACACCTGATGGTCAACGAGGTCTGCAAGAAACTCGGACCGGATGTTGAAAAACGCTTGGAAGCCACTGCCGCTCTACACAACGAATTCGTTGGCTACACGTCAACGAACAAACAATAGCCAGAGTGCAAAATACCAATCGAGGTACATGATGAAACGAGTCGTCCACCTTGCAAGCGCTTGCGTACTGATGCTCGCCGGAATCGGCGCAGCCCAGGCAGAAACCTTGAAAATCGCCACCGAAGGCGCTTACCCCCCTTTCAACTACGTCGACTCGGATAACAAGCTGCACGGCTTCGACGTCGATATCGCCAACGCCCTGTGCGAACGCATGCAGGTGCAATGCACCCTGGTCGCCCAGGACTGGGAAGGGATCATTCCGGCACTGATGGCCAAGAAATACGATGCTGTGGTCGCGTCGATGATCAACACCGAAGAGCGCCGCAAGAAGATCGCCTTCACCAACCACTACTACAAGACCCCCCTTTCGGTCGCCGTGGCCAAGGACAGCAAGATCACCGACGCACAGACCGACTTCAAGGGCTACACCGTGGGCGCGCAATCGTCCTCGACCCAGGCCATCTATGCCGAAGACGTCTATGGCAAGGCCGGCGCCGAGGTCAAGCTCTACCCTACCCTTGATGAAGCCAACGCCGACCTCGCCGCAGGCCGCCTGGATGGCGTGATTGCCGACAAGTTTCCGCTGATCGAGTGGCTGAACAAGTCCGGCAAGGACTGCTGCAAGTTCATTGGCGATGTCAAAGGCACCACCGCCGATGCCTCGATCGCCGTTCGCAAGGACGACGACGCCCTGCGCGAACGCCTGAACAAGGCGCTGGACGAGATCGTCGCCGACGGCACCTACCAGAAGATCTCCAGCCGCTACTTCGACTTCGATATCTACCAATAAGCCCCACATCCCTGCAGGAGCCGGCCTTGCCGGCGATAGGCGCCAGGCCTAGATCGCGGTGACAACGCGCCGATGCCATACCGGCTCCTGCACGGTCAAAAAAGAGGGTTCGAGCATGATCGAACAACTGTCACTGCTGTCGTTTGCCAGCGGCGGCTGGGGCCAGGCATTGCTGGCCGGCGCCGTAGTCACCATCAGCCTGGCCCTGGCCTGCCTGCCCATTGGCTTGCCCCTGGGGCTGGGTGTCGCCCTCGCCGCCCGCTCGCCAAAGCGCTTCCCGAAGGCTGCAGCTACCGTCTTCTCCACCGTGTTCCGTGGCCTGCCAGAGCTGCTGACCCTGCTGATCATCTATTACGGCTGCCAGATAGCAGCACAGAAAATCCTCGCCGCCATGGGTTATGAAGGTGAAGTGCTGATCAACACCTTCCTGGCCGCGATGATCGCCTTCAGCTTCGTCTTCGCCGCCTTTTCCAGTGAGATCTGGCTGGCAGCGTTCAAGACCGTGCCCAAGGGCCAATACGAAGCATCGGCGGCGCTGGGCCTGAGCAAGACCACAACCTTTCGCAAAGTGGTGTTTCCGCAACTGGTACGTATTGCCTTGCCCGGCCTGTCGAACAACTGGCTGTCACTGCTCAAGGACACGACGCTGGTTTCGACCATCTCCCTGGTGGACCTGATGCGCCAGACCAACCTGGCGGTCAGCGTTACCAAGGAGCCCATGTTTTTCTATGCCGTCGCCTGTTTTGGCTACCTGCTGTTTTCGGCCCTGTCAGGACGCGCCTTTAGCGTTATCGAGCGGTATTTCAGTCGCCACCTGCGGAGCGCACGCCCATGACTTTCGATGATCTGCTAAGGCTGTTCCTCGATCCCGAGCTGCTGGAGCGCTACGGCCCGCGCTTTGTCGATGGCCTGCTGGTGACAGCCAAACTGGTGGCAATCTCGTTCACCCTCGGCGCAATCCTCGGCCTGCTGCTGGCCCTGGCGCGGCTGTCGAACAACCTGGTCGTGCAGCGCCTGAGTGCCGGCTATATCTACTTTTTCCGCGGTTCGCCACTGCTGGCCCAACTGTTCATGCTGTATTACGGCCTGAGTTCCTTCAAGGGCTTCTGGCAGGACGTCGGGCTCTGGTGGTTTTTCCGCGAGGCGTGGTACTGCACCCTGCTGGCGTTCACCCTGAACACCGCCGCCTACCAGGCCGAGATCTTCCGCGGCAGCCTGATGGCGGTCGCTCCCGGGCAGTATGAAGCCGCCAAGGCGCTGAGCCTGAAGCGCTCGACCACCTTCTTCAAGGTCATCCTGCCCCAGTCACTGATTGTCGCCGTTGGCCCACTGGGCAACGAATTGATCCTGATGATCAAGGCCAGCGCCATTGCTTCGCTGGTGACCATCTATGACCTGATGGGTATCACCAAACTGGCCTTCTCGCGCAGTTTCGACTTCCAGATCTACCTCTGGGCTGCAGTGCTCTACCTGCTGATCGTCGAGATCGTGCGACGCAGCCTCAAACACATCGAAGGCCGTCTGGGCCGTCACCTGCGCTAAACCGTGCAGCCTTTCGAGGACCGTTCCATGCAATGCCAAACCATCGTTCTGGGCGCCGGTATCGTCGGCGTCAGCACCGCCCTGCACCTGCAAGCCCGTGGGCGCAAGGTGATTCTGATCGACCGCGCCGAGCCCGGCAGCGGCACCAGCCACGGCAACGCCGGGCTGATCGAGCGCTCCAGCGTGATCCCCTACGCCTTCCCCCGCGAGCTTTCCCGCCTGCTGCGCTACAGCCTGAATCGCCAACCCGATGTGCGCTACAGCCTGCGCTACCTGCCCAAGGCTGGCCCCTGGCTGCTCAAGTACTGGCAGAACTCCTCGCCTGCCGGTGTCGCCGTAGCCACCCGCGCCATGCTGCCACTGGTGGAACGCTGCGTAGAGGAGCACGACGCTCTGATCGAAGCTGCCGAACTCGGCGACCTGATCAAGGCCAAGGGCTGGATCGAGGTGTACCGCAATGCCGAGGCCTTTGCCACTGCACAGGATGAGGCCCACGCGCTCAAGCCCTACGGCCTGCGCTATGAGATCCTCGACCGCCAACAACTGCACGCCCGCGAAGTCGATCTCAGCGAAAACGTCGTTGGCGGCATCCACTGGCTAGACCCCAAAACAGTCAGCGACCCAGGTGGCCTGACGCGCGGCTATGCCGCACTGTTCGTCAAACGCGGTGGCCAGTTCATTCATGGCGACGCCCGCACCCTGCGCCAGGTGGCCGGCGATTGGCAGGTCGACAGCCGCCAGGGGCCGATCACCGCAGCTGAGGTCGTCATCGCCCTTGGCCCGCAAGCCGCCGATCTGTTCAAGCCGCTGGGCTACAGCATTCCGCTGGAGATCAAGCGGGGTTACCACGCCCATTATCGCCCCCGCGCTGGTGCCGAGCTGACGCACTCGATCTGCGACGTACAGGCTGGCTTCGTACTGGCCCCCATGGTCAAGGGCATCCGCCTGACCACCGGCATCGAATTTGCCGCCAGCGACGCGCCGGCCAATCAAATCCAGCTGGAACGCTGCGAGGCCATCGCACGCAAGCTCTTCCCTCTCGGCGAGCGCATCGAAGCCGAGCCCTGGCTGGGGCGCCGTCCATGCCTGCCGGACATGCGCCCGGTCATTGGCCCGGCACCGCGTCACAAAGGCCTGTGGTTCAACTTCGGGCATGCTCACCACGGCCTGACCCTGGGCCCGGTCAGCGGCCGCTTGCTGGCGGAAATGATCACCGGTGCCAAGCCTTTCACCGACCCTGCGCCCTACAGTGCACAGCGCTTCAACTGACTTCGGGAGAACAATAACAATGCCTAGCCCCCTGAGCCTTGCCTCTGCCCAACCCATCGCCCAGCCCGACCCACGCAACGTCGTGGTGAAGATTGAAGGCCTGAACAAGTACTACGGCGCCTACCATGTACTGCGCGATATCGACCTGCAGGTACGCGAAGGCGAGCGCATCGTCCTCTGCGGGCCTTCAGGCTCGGGCAAGTCGACACTGATCCGCTGCATTAATCGCCTGGAGATCGCTGAAAAGGGCACGATTCGGGTCAATGACACCGACCTTGCCGAAAACACCCGCCAAGCCGCTCAAGTACGCAGCGAGATCGGCATGGTGTTCCAGCATTTCAACCTGTTCCCGCACATGAGCGTGCTCGACAACTGCACCCTGGCGCCCATGAGCGTGCGTGGCCTGTCACGCCAGGAAGCCGAGGAGCGCGCACGTTTCTACTTGAACAAGGTCGGCATCGAAAGCCAGGCAGGCAAGTACCCCAGCCAGCTCTCTGGCGGGCAACAACAGCGGGTGGCGATTGCACGGGCACTGTGCATGAAACCGAAAATCATGTTGTTCGACGAGCCCACCTCGGCACTCGACCCGGAAATGGTCGCCGAAGTACTGGACGTGCTAGTAAGGCTGGCCGACACCGGCATGACCATGCTGTGCGTTACCCACGAGATGGGGTTCGCCCGCCAGGTGGCAGAGCGCGTACTGTTCCTGGATGGTGGCCAGATCATCGAGGACAGCCCGCCTGAGGCGTTTTTCAACAACCCTCAAAGCGCACGGGCCAAAGGCTTCCTTGCGCAGATCCTGCACTGAGCCAAGGGCCTTGCGCGATCCTGTCTCGCCAAGGCCCATACTCCCGCAGCGCGCGCCAAAAACGTTAAATATAATGAACTACAAAAATCAAAAATTACCTCTATATTTCAAGCACTTAGCAAGCTTAACGGCAAAATTAGTAGCTTACTAAGCAATAATTTTACACAAAGCTGTTTGACATATTTAACGGCGCTGGCAAGCTATGTAACAGGTTTCGACTGGAAACAGGCCATTGCGTGCCTTCCGGCAGTGCTCGAAACCTCAGGTAGCATCAGGCTGTATCGATGCGCCTGCACAACAATGACAGGCTGCGCCTGTCCAAAGGTGACATATGCCCAACAGCAACATTGGCAATAAGAATCAGACCCTCCGCAAGCCCGTCGTCCTGATGACCATGGGTGCCCAGGAGCGCAAGGGCCACGACTACCAGGTCATGACCCACAAGTACATCGTTCCACTGGTCGAACTGGCAGGTTGCGTACCGGTTCTGGTACCGACCTGCTGCGGTGCCGACGACCTTGAGCAATACCTGAACATGGCCGACGGTGTTTACCTGACCGGTGCGGGCAGCAACATCGACCCAAGCCTTTACGGCCAGGAAAACCACACCCCAGGCAAAGCCCAGGACAAGGCTCGCGACCTGTTCGACATCCCGTTGGTGCATGCCGCAATTGCGCGTGGCCTGCCAATCTTCGGTATCTGCCGCGGCATGCAGGAAATCAACGTCGCGCTGGGTGGCGATATCTATCAGAAGGTCTACGCCGAACCAGGCTTCAACGACCATCGGGAAAACCCGGAAGACCCAGTGGACATCCAGTACCAGGCTGTACACGGCGTACGCCTTGCACCGAACAGCTGGTTGCGTGAACTGTTGCAGACCGATGAAATTCGCGTCAACTCGCTGCATGGCCAGGGCTTGAAAACCCTCGGCAAAGGCCTTGAGCCTATCGCCCACGCCGAAGACGGCCTGGTCGAAGCCGTCCATGCACCCAGCCTGTCGCCGTTCCTCTTCGCCGTGCAGTGGCACCCGGAGTGGCAAGCTGCGAAAAACCCGGACTCGGTCAAGATGTTCCAGGCCTTCGGCGATGCCTGCCGCCAACGCGTGCGTCTTGCACTAAAAAAGCCTGAAATCGCAGCCTGAGTGCTGCGATGCATCGCCAGCAAGGCCAACTCACACTGAGAGCCAACCTTGCTGGCGATACAGGGGCGACCATCATTTGTTGCGAATGACACGCCTACCCTTCTTTTCCGACTGATCGACTGCGCTAACGCGCAAAGGCGCTGGCAGCGCCAGGCCTTTGTCAATCTGTCGCAAACACCCTAGTAGTAGGCGTTCTCTTTCTGAGAGTGGTCGGTGACGTCACGTACGCCCTTGAGCTCGGGAATACGCTCAAGCAGGGTACGTTCGATGCCTTCTTTCAAGGTCACGTCAGCCTGGCCGCAGCCCTGGCAACCACCGCCGAACTGCAGTACGGCAATGCCGTCATCAACCACCTCAATCAAACTGACCTGACCGCCATGGCTGGCCAGCCCCGGGTTGATCTCGGTTTGCAGGTAATAGTTGATACGCTCGTTGATAGGGCTGTCGGCATTGACCATCGGAACCTTGGCGTTCGGCGCCTTGATGGTCAGTTGACCACCCATGCGGTCAGTCGCGTAGTCGACCAAGGCATCCTCAAGGAAAGGCTCGCTGACCGCATCGATCCAGGCGGTGAAGCTCTTCAGGCCCAGGGCGGTATCTTCGGCCTTCTCTTCGCCCGGCTTGCAGTAGGCGATGCAGGTCTCGGCGTACTGGGTGCCCGGCTGGGTGATGAAAATGCGTATGCCGATGCCTGGGGTGTTCTGCTTGGACAGCAGGTCAGCCAGGTAATCATGCGCAGCATCGGTAATCGTTATGGCACTCATTGAAGTGGTTTCCTCACAGACTTGGCGGCAGTTTACGCCAACCTGACGCGCGAACAAAGTCCCAGTATTTTTGTCGGGAAACAACAGCCGCTTCGGGCGTCCTGAGCAGAAAGCCCAAACGCCGGAAGCGGCCTGATGAAGGGAGAATCGCCCTAGAGGTTTTCGTAGCGGTTCATATCCAGTACACCCGCTTCCACCGGCTCGGTTTCCTTGATGTAGGTGCTCAGGTCATGGAAATACTGCCAGAACTGCGGATGACTGCGGCGTACGCCCCAACGCATGACAATACGCTCGAATTTGGCGGTGTCGTCACGGGCCGCTTCCATGTCCTCGACAAACTCCGGTACATCCCGGGCCGGAATATTGAACATGAAGTTCGGGTAGCTGCTCATCACGCCGGGGTAGAGGGTCAAGGTATCCAACCCCAATTGGTACCGCGACTCCTCACCCAGCATGAAGGCAACGTTGCTGTGGGCGTGGTTGCGCAGCATGGAGTAGACCTGCCGCTTGCCGCCCTCGCCTTCTATACGCAGCATGGTCGCTTCCGGCAACTGGTTGATCACTTTCAGCCCTGCTGCAGGACGCGAAGCCAAGCGGCTCAGAGACTGTTCGACATCGCGGAACTCTTCAGTCATCTGTGGCCGTGAGCAGTAGGCGCCATGGCAGCGATTGATCGGGTCAGGAGCTGCGTTGAGGCTACCGGTCCGCTCGATCAGCTTGAGGCCAAAGTCACGTTTCGGGTCACGCTTGTCCAGCTTCAGGGCGCTCGGGGTGCTGGTATCGATCTCCTCGTAGTCCATCCACATTTTCACCTTGCCGCCGTTCTGGTACCAATCGCTGAGGATGGCACCACGCTTGTTGGCCGGCATCAGGCGCAGGAAGTTTACCTCGGCGCCATTGCGGATCAGATCGAAGTACAGCCGGGTCTGGGCCTGGTGCGACACGTTGCCGAACACATCGAAGTTCACCGCCAGCTGATAGTAGGTACGCTCGAACAGCGGATAATCGAACAGCCACAAGGTCAGCGGCACGTCACCAATGAGGCCCTTGTTGACCGAGGCGCTGTCAAAATGCCGGAAGATGGTCAGCAAGGCGTTGTCATTACCCGCCCATAGGCTTGACCAACTAGGCGCCGGCATGTCGGCATAGGCTTCCCGTCGCAGGCTTTCATACTCGTTGCGCTTGTCACGGTAGGTGTGCCAGAGGGTCAAGATGCTGCCAACATCGTCGATCTGCCCAGGCATTGCCAGCAATGGCGTGGCTTCAGCGCGATACTTGGCATCCGTCAGGTAGCGATCATGGGCCGGCTCCTGGAACAGCGCCCAGAAGTGGTCACGAATCACATCCGTGGCGATCTGCCCACGGCACACCGGGCCGCGAATGAAGGTGCGGACGAAATACTCGGCGTTATCCAGCATGAACTGATAGCGCGCTATCGCCGGGATTGCCTCAAACGTCTCGAACGGGTTGGCGCGGTGGCGTGGACCATAGCCCGGCAGTGCAGCCGCGTGCCAGTCGCCGCTGTAGAACAGCTGTTTGACACGCTTGAGCTTCTGCGGCCCCATCGGGTAGGTGATGTGGGTCTTGTGTACGATGACGCCCTGTACGGGCATCAACCGGTAGTAGAAGTCGGTGCCAGGCGGATCGTTGGGCCGACGCGTGGCAATCAGGTCAATGGGTTGGCCACTGGGTGTACGGGAACGTACCCATTGGAAGAAGTGCCCCGGCTCCCCGCCAACAAAGTAAATGTGTGCCAGAAACAGGTGTTCATACAGCCAACGGCCTACCAGCGCTTCGGTCGAACCCGGGCTGTTGAGCAGCGCTTCCCATTCCTGGATCTGTGCCGCCTCCTTGGCGCTGGGCTGGATCGGGTTGTGCTCAACTGGCGCGCCCGCCGCCAACCAACGCTGCAGGGTCTGGTACTGGGCATCGGTCAGGCCGGTGACCGCCAACGGCATGCCCTCACGGGGATGCGCCTTGGCATAGGCGTCGAACTCGCCGGGCAGCGGGCAGACATTTTCCCGGTTCAAGCCCAGCACGATGTCTTCAGGCAGCTTGGCGTTTGGCTTCAGCGGGGTTGAATGCCCCAGCTCCAGCATCCGCGCCATCAGCGCGGCCTGGCTGCCCTGGTTATCCAGCACCGAGTAGAAGCCCTTGCGCCGCCAGGCATCGACACTGTGGGCGTCGTAGAACAATCGGGTCGGGGGCACTGCAGTCGTGCGGTTGCCCTCGTAGACCGGCACCTTCGAAGCGCCGCGCTCGGCGCCTTCAGCACTTTCCAGCTTGAGCTGGCAGGCGGCATCGTTGCAGGCATGGCAGGCAACGCATTTCTCAGTGAAGATGGGTTGAATGTCCCGGGTATAGGAAATAGCCGGGCTGGATTGAGGCGCTTGCCCCAACGCCATGCCACTGATCAGCAGCGCGACGGCGCCGGCAAGTAAACGATGCACCATGTGCCAATTGTCCTGGAAATTAAAAGCCTCACGATTCTACCGGTGGCAGCACCGTGCCAACATGAATGAAATTCATGCAAATTAGTGACACGTCTAAAAACCGCGCAGCTTTGTTATTATTCCGCAACTTTTGTCTTTGCCCGACCAGGTAGTCCTATGTCTGACCGCAGCGCTCGTTTCCAAGCACTTCAGAAAGCACTCAAAGAGCGCATCCTGATCCTCGATGGCGGCATGGGTACTATGATCCAAAGCTACCGTCTGGAGGAACACGACTATCGTGGCACGCGCTTCGCCGACTGGCCCAGCGACGTCAAGGGCAACAATGACCTGTTGCTGCTATCGCGCCCCGACGTCATCGCCGCAATCGAGAAAGCGTACCTGGATGCCGGTGCCGACATTCTGGAGACGAACACCTTCAACGCCACGCAGATCTCCCAGGCCGACTACGGCATGGAAGCGCTGGTGTATGAACTGAACGTCGAGGGCGCCCGCATTGCCCGCCAGGTGGCCGACGCCAAGACACTGGAAACCCCGGATCGCCCACGCTTCGTAGCCGGCGTGCTCGGCCCGACCAGCCGCACCTGCTCGATCTCCCCGGACGTCAACGATCCCGGCTACCGCAACGTCACGTTCGACGAACTGGTGACCAACTACATCGAGGCCACCCGTGGCCTGATCGAAGGCGGGGCCGACCTGATCCTGATCGAAACCATCTTCGACACTCTCAACGCCAAAGCGGCAATCTTCGCCGTGCAGCAGGTGTTCGAGGAAGACAATGTCGAATTGCCGATCATGATTTCCGGCACCATTACCGATGCCTCGGGCCGCACCCTGTCCGGGCAGACGACCGAAGCGTTCTGGAATTCGGTACGCCATGCCAAACCGATTTCGGTGGGCCTGAACTGCGCCCTGGGTGCCAAGGACCTGCGCCCGTACCTGGAAGAACTGTCGAGCAAGGCCGACACCCAGGTTTCTGCACACCCTAACGCCGGCCTGCCGAACGCGTTCGGCGAGTACGACGAAACCCCGGCGGAAATGGCCGCCGTCGTTGAAGAGTTCGCCGCCAGCGGCTTCCTGAACATTATCGGCGGCTGCTGTGGGACCACGCCTGCGCACATCCAGGCGATTGCCGAAGCAGTGGCCAAGTACCCACCACGGGCTATTCCAGACATCCCCAAGGCCTGCCGACTGTCGGGCCTGGAACCGTTCACCATCGACCGCAACTCGCTGTTCGTCAACGTCGGTGAGCGCACCAACATCACCGGTTCCGCCAAGTTCGCCCGGCTGATCCGCGAAGAAAACTACACCGAAGCCCTGGAAGTCGCCCTGCAGCAGGTCGAAGCCGGCGCCCAGGTCATCGACATCAACATGGACGAAGGGATGCTCGACTCCCAGGCGGCCATGGTCAAGTTCCTCAACCTGATTGCCGGCGAGCCAGACATCTCCCGCGTACCGATCATGATCGACTCCTCCAAGTGGGAGGTGATCGAAGCGGGCCTGAAGTGCATTCAGGGCAAGGGCATCGTCAACTCGATCTCGATGAAGGAAGGCGTCGACGCTTTCAAGCATCACGCCAAGTTGTGCAAGCGCTATGGCGCTGCCGTGGTGGTGATGGCCTTCGACGAAGTCGGCCAGGCCGATACCGCCGCGCGCAAACGTGAAATCTGCCAACGCAGCTACGACATTCTGGTCAATGAAGTGGGCTTCCCGCCGGAAGACATCATTTTCGACCCGAACATCTTCGCCGTGGCCACCGGCATCGAGGAACACAACAACTACGCCGTGGACTTCATCGAAGCCTGCGCCTACATCCGCGACCACCTGCCCCATGCACTGTCCTCGGGCGGTGTGTCCAACGTGTCGTTCTCTTTCCGGGGCAACAACCCGGTCCGTGAAGCGATCCACTCGGTGTTTCTCTACCATGCGATCCAGAACGGCCTGACCATGGGTATCGTCAACGCCGGTCAGTTGGAGATCTACGATGAGATCCCCCCTGCCCTGCGCGAACGGGTCGAGGACGTGGTACTCAACCGTACCCCCGAAGGCACCGACGCCCTGCTGGCCATCGCCGATGACTACAAGGGTGGCGGCGCCACCAAGGAAGTCGAAAGCGAGGAATGGCGTTCACTGCCCGTCGGCAAGCGCCTGGAGCACGCCCTGGTCAAAGGCATCACTGCGTTTATCGTCGAGGACACCGAGGAATGCCGCCAACAGTGCGCACGTCCGATCGAGGTCATCGAAGGCCCGCTGATGAGCGGCATGAACGTGGTGGGTGACCTGTTTGGCGCCGGCAAGATGTTCCTGCCGCAAGTGGTCAAGTCGGCACGGGTGATGAAGCAGGCGGTGGCCCACCTGATTCCGTTCATCGAAGCCGAGAAAGGCGACAAGCCGGAAGCCAAGGGCAAGATCCTCATGGCCACGGTAAAAGGCGACGTGCATGACATCGGCAAGAACATCGTCGGCGTGGTGCTGGGCTGTAATGGCTACGACATCGTCGACCTCGGCGTGATGGTGCCGGCCGAAAAAATCCTGCAAGTGGCCCGCGAGCAGAAGTGCGACATCATCGGCCTGTCCGGGCTGATCACGCCGTCACTGGACGAAATGGTGCATGTCGCCCGCGAGATGCAGCGTCAGGACTTCCACCTGCCGCTGATGATCGGCGGCGCGACCACCTCCAAGGCGCACACCGCGGTCAAGATCGAGCCCAAGTACAGCAACGACGCTGTCGTATACGTCACTGACGCCTCGCGTGCCGTCGGCGTCGCCACGCAGTTGCTGTCCAAGGAGCTGAAAGCCGGCTTCGTCGAGCGGACCCGCCAGGAGTACGTCGAAGTACGTGAACGTACCGCCAACCGCAGCGCCCGCACCGAGCGCTTGAGCTACGCTCAGGCCATCGCGGCCAAGGCATCGTTCGACTGGGCTGGCTATCAGCCGGTCGTGCCGACTTTCACCGGCGCCAAGGTACTGGAAAACATCGACCTGAACGTACTGGCCGAGTACATCGACTGGACGCCGTTCTTCATCTCCTGGGACCTGGCGGGCAAGTTCCCGCGCATCCTCACCGACGAAGTCGTCGGCGAAGCGGCCACGGCGCTGTACGAAGACGCCCAACAGATGCTGCGCAAGCTGATCGATGAAAAACTGATCAGCGCCCGGGCAGTGTTCGGCTTCTGGCCGGCCAACCAGGTCAACCACGACGACATCGAAGTCTATGGACAGGATGGCCAGCCACTGGCCCTGCTGCACCATCTGCGCCAGCAGACCATCAAGACCGACGGCAAGCCCAACTTCTCCCTAGCCGACTTCGTGGCACCGAAAGACAGCGGCGTGACCGACTATGTCGGTGGTTTCATCACCACCGCCGGCATTGGTGCCGAAGAAGTCGCCAAGGCCTATCAGGACAAAGGCGACGACTACAGCTCGATCATGGTCAAGGCACTCGCCGACCGCCTGGCCGAAGCCTGCGCCGAATGGCTGCACGAACAGGTGCGCAAGCAGTACTGGGGCTATGCCAAAGACGAGGAACTGAGTAACGAAGCGCTGATCAAGGAACAGTACCTGGGCATCCGTCCGGCCCCTGGCTACCCCGCCTGCCCGGACCACACTGAAAAAGGCACCCTGTTCCAACTGCTCGACGGTACCGAAATCGGCGAGCAAGGCCAGAGCGGCGTCACCCTGACCGAGCACTATGCAATGTTCCCGGCAGCAGCGGTCAGCGGCTGGTACTTCGCCCACCCACAGGCACAGTATTTCGCCGTGGGCAAGGTCGACAAGGATCAGGTGCAGAGCTATACGGCGCGCAAAGGCCAGGACCTGAGCGTCAGCGAGCGCTGGCTGGCACCCAACCTGGGGTACGACGCTTAAGCATCGGTCATCGGTATGGGCGGTTGCAGGGTCGACATTGTGTCGCGCCCCGCAGACGCTCCTTGAGGGGCTACACTGTGGACAGGCCTTCCGCCCACAGGAGCTGATCATGGACGACCCCGCCCAAGGCAAGCCACCGACCTTCTGGCAAATGCTGCAAAGCGTGCTGGCCGCCGCCTTCGGCGTGCAGAGCAACAAGAACCGCGCGCGCGATTTCACCCACGGCAAACCCAGTCACTTCATTGTCCTGGGTACGCTGTTCACCTTGCTGTTTATTCTGGTACTGCTGGGGTTGGTAAAACTGGCCCTGCACCTGACCGCCGCCTGAAACGCAAACCGCCCGCAGGTATCCATGCTGCAGGCGGTCTCATGCTACCCAGCGGGTGATGTCACTGATGACTGACCCAGTACACGGCTGTCACGACCACCAGGATGATCAGGCAGAGTGTCGCCCAAGCGTCGACATGACTGTCACTCTTAACCGACTTGGTTGAATTTCCCATTGCATCGCCTCTTGTAGTGGTTATGGGAATGCATGACACCTGTAGCAGTTAAGCCCAGCGATGCCCTTTGCTCAAGCCAGGTCTTTTGGCTGTTCGTCGGTTAGGGTCTGTATGAAAAGTCTTGAGACGAAGGTCAGGCAAGGCGAAAACAGCCGAGGAAGCGGAGTTTACGGGTTGTAAATGAGCATTCCGAGGCTGTTTTCAACGCAGCATCACCGAGTATCAAGGCTTTTCGTACAGAGCCTAGTAGTCCACCGGCGCCGTCAGGAATGGGTAGCGAAAACTGCGCGCCTTGCCTTCGGCGCTGAAACGATTGAAGTCCAGGCCATAGTCGGGCTCGTTGACCAGCTTCAGCCAGCGCCGGGCTCGAGCGGGATCAATAAGCTGAAGCACAGGCACCTGGTACCGATGCTGGCCATCGCGGCTGATCGGCAACCCGAGCGCATCATCGTGCAACAACACCATGGCCCAGCCACCGAGCGAGAAGTGCCCGCCCATGAGTACGCTCAGGCGCCCGTCGATACGCGCCTGCAAGGCCTCTGGCGAGCTGTTGACGGCGCTGAAGTAGACATCCTTGCCGGGTTTGCGCCCGGCTTCCTCGAACGCCTGCATCGCGCCAAAGGCCATTTCATCGTTAGCCGACCAGACCAGTCGGGTGTTCGGATAGCGATGCAGCAACTGACTGGCCTGCTCATACGCCCGTTCCCGACCCCAACCGCCATAGACAACCTGGCGAAGGTTCACCTCGGGGTGCTCGGCAAGCGCCCGACGCATGCCGCGCTCGCGCAGTTGCGAGGCCGGGGTGATTTTCATCCCGGAAAACGCCAGCAAGTCGATTTGCTGGCCCTTCGCAGGCGCCGGCACCTGGGCAATCAATGCCGTGAGCATGCGATAGCCCGCCTCCTCGTCATTCGTGACCAGGGTCGCGATAGGTTGTGGGTATTTGTCCGGGCTGTCGGCAATGAGCCGCGTCTGGTCGGGCGTCAAACCGTTGTTGACCAGAAACAGCTTTACCCCGCTGCCACGGGACAGGCGAATGATCTCTGGCGCTATATATTGCTCATTGACCAGCACCAGGTAGTCAGGGCGCTGCGGCCCCTCCAGCACTTGCCGAGCCAGCGTCATGGCACGCGCCGGCTCACGTTCGCTGTATTCGACCCGCAACTGCATGCCAAGATCGCTGGCAGCCGCTTGCATGAAGCGCGAGTAACTGACCCAGAAAGTCTCATTGGAGTACCCCGGGTTCAAAAAAACCACCGAGGGCGCCTGAGCATTGGCTGCCAATGGCAGACTCAGCAACAGGCATCTAGCCAGAGCTTTCAGCATGGGGAACAGGCTCGCACAGAATAAAGCGGCGCAGTATAACGCCCCCAACCTGCCCGATGGCTAAACGCAACACAGTCTCACTTAGTCCAAATGGTTCTTTGCATATGCAAAAACTTCACTTTTGCGCATAAACACAAGCTGATATCTTTCCACAGCTCCGCTCCGGAGTGCGCGGCCGTGCGCGCGATTAGCTGCCTGCAGCCTGAAAACAGGACCCTTATGTACGTATACGACGAGTACGATCAGCGGATCATCGAGGACCGCGTCAAGCAGTTCCGTGATCAGACCCGACGCTACCTGGCCGGTGAGCTCAGTGAAGAAGAGTTTCGCCCCCTGCGCCTGCAGAATGGCCTCTATATCCAACGTTTTGCCCCCATGCTGCGGGTCGCGGTGCCCTATGGCCAGCTGACGTCGCGTCAAACGCGGATGCTGGCGAAGATCGCGCGCGACTACGACAAGGGCTACGCCCACATCAGCACCCGGCAGAACGTCCAGTACAACTGGCCGGCACTGGAAGACATTCCGGAGATTCTGGCCGAACTGGCTACCGTGCAGATGCACGCGATCCAGACCAGCGGCAACTGCCTGCGCAACGTCACCACCGACCAGTTTGCCGGTGTGGCCGCCGATGAATTGATCGACCCGCGCCCATGGTGCGAGATCGTTCGCCAGTGGACCACCTTCCACCCTGAATTCGCCTACCTGCCGCGCAAGTTCAAGATCGCCATCAACGGTTCGGTCAACGACCGCGCTGCCATCGAAGTCCATGACATCGGCCTGGAACCTGTGCGTAACGCAGCCGGCGATCTGGGTTTCCGTGTACTGGTCGGTGGCGGACTGGGCCGTACCCCGGTGGTGGGTGCATTTATCAACGAGTTCCTGCCGTGGCAGGACCTGCTCAGCTACCTGGACGCCATCCTGCGGGTTTACAACCGCTACGGCCGACGCGACAACAAGTACAAGGCGCGGATCAAGATCCTCGTCAAGGCGCTCACTCCAGAAGTGTTCGCCGAGAAGGTCGAGGCCGAAATGGCTCACCTGCGTGGCGGCAGCACCACGCTGACCGAAGCCGAATTGCACCGTGTCGCCAAGCACTTCGTTGACCCTGAGTACAAGGCGCTGGAAAACCTCGACCACGAGCTGGCCGAACTGGAGCAGCAACACCCAGGTTTCGCCCGCTGGCGTGCGCGCAATACCCGTGCGCACAAACGCCCAGGCTACGTGGCTGTCACCCTGTCGCTGAAACCGACTGGCGTGGCCCCAGGCGACCTGACCGACAAGCAACTGGACGCCGTTGCCGACCTGGCCGAGCGCTACAGCTTCGGTCAACTGCGCACCTCCCACGAGCAGAACATCATTCTGGCCGACGTCGAGCAACGCCAATTGCACGCACTGTGGCTTGAGCTGCGCGAAAATGGCTTCGCCACCCCGAACATCGGCCTGCTGACCGACATCATCTGCTGCCCGGGCGGCGACTTCTGCTCCCTGGCCAACGCCAAGTCGATCCCGATTGCCGAGTCCATCCAGCGCCGCTTCGATGACTTGGACTACCTGTTCGACATCGGCGAGCTGGACCTGAACATCTCCGGTTGCATGAACGCCTGCGGTCACCACCACGTAGGCCACATCGGTATTCTCGGTGTGGACAAGAAAGGCGAAGAGTTCTACCAGGTTTCCCTCGGTGGCAGCGCCAGCCGCGATGCCAGCCTGGGCAAGATCCTCGGCCCTTCGTTCGCCCAGGATGCCATGCCGGATGTGATCGAAAAGCTGATCGACGTGTACGTGGAACAACGTACCGAAGACGAGCGCTTCATCGACACCTATCAACGTATTGGCATTGACCCCTTCAAGGAGCGCGTCTATGCAGCGAATCATTAAGAACAACCAGGTCGTCGACGAAACCTGGCACCTGCTGCCCAAGGACGTCACCCTGGACGAGCTGAGCAACTGCGACGACTACATCGTACCGCTGCAGCTGTGGCGCGATCACGCCCATGCCCTCAAGGCCCGCGATGGCGGCCTGGGCGTGTGGCTGGACAGCGACGAAGAAGCCGAGGAAATCGGTGAAGATGCCGCCCAGTTCCAGGTCATCGCCTTGAACTTCCCGGCATTCACCGATGGCCGCAGCTACTCCAACGCACGTCTGCTGCGTGACCGTTACCAGTTCAAGGGCGAGCTGCGCGCAATCGGCGATGTGCTGCGCGACCAACTGTTCTACATGGCCCGCTGTGGTTTCGATGCCTTCGCGGTACGTGCCGACAAGGACCCATACGAAGCCCTGGAAAGCCTCAAGGACTTCTCGGTGACCTATCAGGCCGCCACCGATGAGCCGCTGCCGCTGTTCCGCCGCCGCTGATAGCGAAAGCCCGCAGATGCGGGCAACGCTGAGTCACGCCAAAACACCCTGCAAGGCCTACGCCTTCGCAGGGTGTTTTTTTGCAGGCCACCCGCGCTTCAGGACACTTGCGCTTGAGTCGCACGCAAACGCTGCAGCAGACGCGGGCCAAACACGTTGATCAACAAACCGCCCATGACCAGCAATGCGCCCCAGCACTGCACATCGCTCAACCGCTCGTCCAGCAACAGTGCCGAGGAGCTGAGCCCCACCACCGGTACCAGCAACGAAAATGGCGCGACCTTGCCTGCCGGGTGACGCGACAGCAACCGGCTCCACAGGCTGTAGCCGAGCATGGTCGCCACAAAGGCCAGGTACGCCAGCGAGAGGATCGAGCTCAGGCCGATACCTCGCAGCGAAGCCTCAATCAGCACTGGCCCTTCCAGCCACCAGGACAACGCAAAAAACGGCAGCGGTGGAATCAAGCCACCCCAGATGACCAATGCAACCAGGTCCACATTGCCGAAGCGTCGAGTGATGATGTTACCTATCGCCCAACTGGCGGCAGCACACAACGTCAGGATCAGGGCGAAAACCGGGACACTGGTACCGTTTTCACTGCCAATCAACACCAGCCCACCCGCCGACACCAGCAGCCCCAGAACGCTGGCCACACGCAGGCGCTCGCCAAGAAACATGGCGGCGAAAAACAGGGTGAAGAAGGCCTGTGACTGCAACACCAAGGACGCCAACCCCGGCGGCATGCCGTTACCCATGGCCTCGAACAGGAAGGCAAACTGGCCCAGCGAAATCGTGGCGCCGTAGGCAATCAGCCAGCGCCAGGGAAGCGCGGGACGCTTGATAAACAGAATCGCCGGAAACGCCACCAGCAAAAAGCGCAGCCCACCCAGCAGCATGGGCGGTAGCCCATCAAGGCCCACCTTGATCACCACGAAATTGACACCCCAGGCGATGATCACCACCAACGCCAACAGCAGATCCTTGACTGGCATCCTTCCCTCGCACGCCTTGTAATATGTCGAAACAGCATAGCCTTATGCGCGGGCCCGTCATACCTGCAACTGCCACCCGATAGTCTGTTTGCGTCATCGCTGCAGCCATTCACAACCGCGCAGGAAAAAGGCCCGATCGTTGCCGAGTCGGGCCCTGTTCGGCGCATTACTGCACTTACCAGAGCGGCAGGCTGTAGCTGAGGATCAGACGATTTTCGTCGATGTCGCTGGCAAAGCTGGAGCGGTAGGTTGCATTTCGCCATTTGATACCGACGTTCTTCAGTGGACCACTTTGAACGACATAGCCGATATCGGTGTTACGTTCCCATTCCTTGCCCTCGCCGCCTGCTGCGCCAAGTTCGATCTGATCGCCTTTGACATAGCGGGTCATGAAGGTCAGGCCGGGAATACCCCACGCCGCGAAGTTGTAATCGTAACGGGCCTGCATGGAGCGCTCGTCCTGGTTGGCGAAGTCGTTGATCTGCACCAGGTTGACCAGGTAAGGGTCGGTACCCTGAACGTTGGCAAAGCCGGTATCACCGTTCATTTTCTGGTAGCTGAGACCAAAGGCATGAGCCCCCAGGGTGTAAGTGAACATGCCACTGAGCAAGGTGTTGTCGACGTTGCTGCGGCCATCATCGCTGGCATCGGCAAAACGCAGGTCGGACTTCAGGGATTGCCCCTCGGCGATGGGCAATACATGCACCAACGTCAGGAAATGCTGCTTGTACAGGTCTTCCAACTGCGCGTAGTGGTAACCCGTGCTCAGCGTCTTGCTCCAGGCGTAGGTACCACCGACGAAATCGAATTTGTCCGATGTCGCCTTGCCGGTGGTGACGATATTGCGCCGAGGGCCCTTCATCAGGGTCATGTCTTCACGGTTGGTCGAGTCGCGCTGGTTCACCTGAGTCAGGCGCCCGGCGTCGAAGGTCAGGCCACTGAGGTCCGTGGAATTCAGCCAACCACCCTCGAAGGTCTGCGGTAGCAGGCGCGAGTTGTTCGGCGTCAGCACCGGCAGCATGGGGATCAGGGTGCCGACCTTTAGGGTGGATTTCGAGACCCGTACCTTGGCGGCCAGCCCCAACTCGCTGTAGTCGTCAGGTGCCCGCTTCGACTGGGCGCCGCGCGGCAGCAAGCCGGTTGCGCCAGCACGGTCAGGGCTTGAGTCGAGCTTGACCCCGAGCAGGCCCAAGGCGTCGACACCAAAGCCTACGGTGCCGTCGGTGAATCCGGACTCATAGCGCATGATGAAGCCCTGCGCCCATTCCTCGCCCTTGTTCTGCGGCGCCGCGTGCTGGCGGAAATCGCGGTTCATGTAGAAGTTGCGCATCTCCACACTGGCTTTACTGTCCTCCAGAAACGCAGCGGACGCCGGTGAACAAACGCCAATGGCCCCGGCAAGGCCAGGTAACAACAGAATGCGGGTAGAACGAATTGCGCTCATAGGTCTCTCTTCTTATTAGCGTGCTGATGCACCCGTACCAAGCCCAGACCAGCGTCTAGGCGGTATTCCCCCAGCGTTGCCTGCAACGCTGCCCTTAGAAATTGCGCCGTGCGAGTTTCAGCACCCAGCCGACGATGCCGACCCGGAACAACAGCACGCAGATGACGAAGATCAAACCGAGGATCACATGCACCCACTCACCCAGAGGCCCATTGGACAGGTAGCTCTGCAGGGTGACCACGATGCCGGCGCCGACCAGTGGGCCAAACACCGTGCCGACGCCACCGAGCAGGGTCATGAGGATCACCTCGCCGGACATGTGCCAGTGCGCGTCGGTCAACGAAGCCAGTTGGAACACCACGGTCTTGGTCGAACCGGCCAGGCCGGTCAACGCTGCGGAAATCACAAAGGCCAGCAGCTTGTGCGCCTCGACGTTGTAGCCCAGCGAGATCGCCCGTGGTTCGTTCTCGCGGATGGCCTTGAGCACCTGGCCGTAAGGTGAATGGATCGTGCGCTGGATCACGGCGAAGCCGAACACGAATACGGCCAGAACGAAGTAGTACAGGGTCAGGTTGTTGTTCAGGTCGAAGACCCCGAACAGTTGCCCACGGGGCACGCCCTGCAGACCGTTCTCGCCACCGGTGAACGGCGCCTGGACAAAGATGAAGAACACCAACTGCGCCAAGGCCAGGGTGATCATCGCGAAGTAAATACCCTGGCGCCGGATCGCCAGCAGGCCAAACACCAGGCCGAGCGCGGTGGACGCCAGGGTTCCGGCAAGAATGCCCAACTCGGTTCCCAGGCCGCTGTACGCACTCAGCACGTAACCCGTGACGTAGCCGCCCGAGGCGAGAAACGCCGCGTGGCCGAACGACAACAGCCCGGCATAGCCCAGCAGCAGGTTGAACGCACAGGCAAACAGCGCAAAACACAGCAGTTTCATCAGGAACACCGGGTACACCGCCAGTGGTGCGAGCAGCGCTACGCCCAACAGCGCCAGGTAGAACCAGCGCTTGCGCCGTGCCGCCGCCTGACGACGCTCCTGTACGACATTCGGTTGCAGGACGCCAGCGCCCTGCTTGATCTCCAGACTCGTCATCGTCACACCTCTTTCCCGAACAGTCCCGCAGGACGAACCAGCAACACGAGTACCATCACCAGGAACACCACGGTATTGGCCGCCTCTGGATAGAACACCTTGGTCAGCCCTTCGATCAGGCCCATGGCCAGGCCGGTGACAATCGCGCCCATGATCGAACCCATGCCGCCGATCACCACCACGGCGAACACCACGATCAACAGGTTGGCGCCCATGGTCGGCGTCACCGAGTAGATCGGTGCCGCCAATACGCCGGCGAAGGCCGCCAAGGCAGCACCGAAGCCATAGGTCAGGGTGATCAGCAGCGGCATGTTGATGCCGAACGCCTGCATCAATTTCGGGTTTTCGGTACCCGCACGCAGGTAGGAACCCAGGCGCGTGCGCTCGATCATGAACCAGGTCGCCAGGCACACCACCAAGGCCGCTACCACCACCCAGGCGCGGTAGATGGGCAGAAACATGAAGCCCAGGTTGACGCCGCCCTTGAGTTGCTCAGGCATGGGGTAGGAGGAACCGGATACACCGAACAGTTTGACGAAGGTGCCTTCAACGATCAGCGCCAGGCCAAAGGTCAGCAACAGCCCGTAGAGGTGGTCTTCACCGGCGATGCGCCGCAACAGGCCGCGCTCGATGAGCATGCCCAGCGCGCCGACGAGTAACGGTGCCAGCACCAGGGCGACCCAGTAGTTCACACCCAGGTAATTGAGCCCAAGCACGGCCGCGAACGCGCCGAGCATGTATTGGGCGCCATGGGCAAAGTTGATGATCCGCAGCAAGCCGAAGATGATCGCCAGGCCCAGGCTGAGCAAGGCATAGAACGTCCCGTTGATCAGCCCGAGCAGCAGTTGACCGAGCAGTACGCTCAGGGGAATGCCGAATACGATAGTCATGAATTACCATCCGCTGGAAGTCCGTGACACCCGGCTGCAAGCAACCGGGCGCGTAGCCTGATTCAGTTGCCGATCAGCTTTTCGGCAGCAGTTTGCAGGTGCTTTCGGACATCGGCCGGTAGGCCTCATCGCCAGGAATGGTGCTGACGATCTTGTACAGGTCCCACTCCCCCTTCGACTCGGCCGGGGTTTTCACCTGCGCCAGGTACATGTCGTGAACCATGCGGCCGTCAGCGCGGATCTTGCCGTTCTTGGCGAACATGTCATTGACCGGGGTGGCCATCATTTGGGTTCGTACCGCCTGCGCCTCGTCACTGCCGGTGGCCTTGATTGCGTTCAGGTAGTTCGTGGTTGCCGAGTAGATGCCCGCCGGAACCATGCCCGGCATCTTGCCGAAGCGTTTGTAGTAGCGCTGGGCCCAGGCACGGCTTTCATCATTCATGTCCCAGTACCAGCCCGTGGTCAGCATCAACCCTTGGGTAACGTCCAGGCCCATGGCATGAATGTCGTTGAGGAACACCACCATACCCGCCAGCTTCTGCCCGGACTGGGCAACACCGAACTGGCTTGCGGTCATCAGCGAGTTGACCGTGTCGGCACCGGCGTTGGCGAAGGCAATCACATCCGCACCAGACCCTTGGGCCTGGAGGATGTAGGAGGAGAAATCACTGCTGGGGAACGGATGGCGAACCGTGCCAACCACCTTGCCACCGTCGCTCTGGACGACCTTGGTGATGTCCTTCTCCATCGCATGACCGAAGGCATAGTCGGCGGTCAGGATGAACCAGTTCTTGCCCCCGGAAGCGAGTACCGACTTGGCCGTGCCATTGGCCAGGGCGTAGGAGTCATAGGTCCAGTGGATGTGGTTGGGCGAGCAATATTCGTTGGTCAGGCTTGAGGCGGCCGCACCGGAGATCAGCGCCAGTTTGCCGGACTGTTCCACCACCTTGCTTGCCGCCAGCACGACCGAGGACGCCACCATCCCGGTGACCATGTCGACATTGCGCTCATCGACCCACTGACGCACGGTGTTGGCACCGACATCCGGCTTGTTCAGGTCGTCGGCGCTGAAGACCACGATTTTCTTGCCATTGACCTGACCGCCGAAATCTTCGACCGCCATGTTCAGCGCCTCCAGGCCGCCCGGGCCGGAAAGGTCACGGTAAGTACCGGACATGTCGGCCAGGTAACCAATGCGAATTTCATCGTCGCTGATCTGGGCCTGGGCAGCACCGGCGATCAGGCCGGAGGCGAGCATGGCGCAAGCAGTCTTTTGGAAAACCTTCATGTAGTTCACCCACTTTCCACAGTTATTGTTGTTGTAAAGGGCAAAGCGCCCCCCGCCCGGCATGACTGACGCCACGCCGACGTAAACAGCACAGGGGTTAAACGGCGCTCAGACGCCGAGACAGCGGTTCAGCAGTTCCTGTTTCGCATCCAGCTCGGCAGCACTGATTTCCTCGACAATCTGGCCGTGATCCATCAGGTAATGACGATCGGCCAGCGGCGCCGCAAAACGGAAGTTCTGCTCCACCAGTACGATGGTCAGGCCCTTCTGCTTGAGCTTGATCAACACCTCGGCCAGCTTCTGCACGATGACAGGGGCCAGGCCTTCGGTGATCTCATCGAGCAGCAGCAGGTTGGCCCCGGTGCGCAGGATGCGCGCCATCGCCAGCATCTGTTGCTCGCCACCCGACAAGCGTGTGCCCTGGCTGAAACGGCGCTCATAAAGGTTGGGGAACATCGCGTAGATGTCGTCCAGGCTCATGCCATCGCTGCGCACCATTGGCGGCAGCAGCAGGTTTTCCTCGACGTTGAGGCTGGCAAAGATACCGCGCTCTTCAGGGCAATAACCGACCCCCAGACGCGGGATCAGGTGAGCGGCGATGCCGATGGTTTCGTTGCCATTGACCATGATCGAGCCGGTGCGGCGGCCGACCATGTTCATGATCGCGCGCAAGGTCGTCGAGCGCCCCGCGCCGTTGCGCCCCAACAAGGTGACCAGTTCACCCCGCCGTACCTGCAGGTCGATGCCGTGCAGGATATGCGACTCGCCATAGAAGGCATGCAGGTCGCTGATACGCAGTTGCTCGAAATCCGGAACGTTCAGGCTGCTCATGCGTGGGCCTCCTCGAGGCAGACCGCTTCACTGCCCAGGTAGGCTTCACGCACCTGCGGATTTGCCGAAACACTGGCGTAGTCACCTTCAGCGAGGATCGAACCACGCGCCAGTACCGTAATGCGGTCGCACAACTGGCTGACCACATTGAGGTTGTGTTCCACCATCAGCACGGTGCGCCCTACTGCCGCGCGACGCACCAGGCCAATGACCATTTCAACGTCCTCGTGGCCCATGCCCTGGGTCGGCTCGTCGAGCAACAGCACGGTCGGGTCCAACGCCAGCGTGGTCGCCAGCTCCAACGCGCGCTTGCGCCCATAGGGCAACTCGATGGTCAAGGTATCGGCATAGGACAGCAGGTCGACGTCATCCAGCATCTGCAACGCACGCTCATTGAGGGCGTCGAGGCTGCGCTCGGACTTCCAGAAATGAAACGAGTTGCGCAACTTGCGCTGCAGCGCTACCCGCACGTTTTCCACCACACTCATGTGGCCGAACACCGCCGATATCTGGAAAGAACGCACCAGACCAAGACGGGCGATTTCGTTGGGTTGCATGCCGGTGATCGGCTTGCCAAGGTAGTGGATCTCGCCACGGGTGGGCGTGAGGAACTTGGTGAGGAGGTTGAATACGGTGGTTTTGCCGGCCCCGTTAGGCCCGATCAGCGCGTGGATGTGTCCCTTCTGTACACGTAGATCTACCGAGTCGACCGCGGTAAAACCGCGAAATTCCTTGGTCAAGCCACGTGTTTCCAACACGAACTCTGGTGACATGTGTAGCCCTCTAACCTTGATTATTTTTATTGGTTATGGCGCTGCGGGTGTTCTTCCCTTTACGTAAACGCAAACACTAGACGAAGATTACCTTTACGTAAACGGTAATAACATGAAGAGCAGGAAGAAATTTTAACAGTGGCGAAATGTGACAAAAAATGTCGGGAAATGACGGGCAAAATCGGGATAAAACACTTTGCCCGTGCTGAAACGATACTTGGCTGTGATCTACGCCGTAGTTGGTTTTTCGCAGACGCGCAAACGACCTAGCTCGTTTTGCCAGACCAGCTGAACACGCCTGCCAGCGAGCCCCCTACTCCGACACCGAAGCCACCTGCCAAATGGCGGTTTTCCAGGACGTATTTCTTCAAGCTCAGTTGATCCGCGTCATCCAGGCATAGCCCCGGGTTCTTGGCCAGCGCCACTTTCACAGCGCCGTACGTATCCCCAGCCAACACCACCTGCGTCGCCTTGCTCAAGCCCGGATTCCCGGCCAGGTTGAGCCGTACGCTCTGCAGCGGGTCTTTGGCCAGTAGCAACTGCACACCGTGCGCCAGCTTCGGATGCAGCGAAAGCATGATCTTCAGTGCCGCATCGGCATTCTTCAGCAACAGCTGCTGCTCGGCCTCGGTCAGTTCAGGGCGTTTGGCAAAGGCTTGCTTGATACTGCTGTCGCCATGTTCAAGCAGTTGCCGTTCTGCGCCACTCGCCAACGAAGGGTTGAGAATCAACGCCGCCACGACCGAGGTATCCTTGTCCTTGAGCAGCTGCAACTGCATGACCTCAGGCAGGGCCGGGTTGCTCGCCAGCCCTCGACGCACCTCAACCTCCGGGTCGCTCGCCAACAACTGCAGCAGCATCGGGCCTTTCACGCGACCGGCCAATTTGGCCCGCAGCTCCCTGGCAACCTGCCCGTCCTTGACCTGACGCACCAGCAGATCTTCTGGCGCGTTATCGTTCAGGCAGGCCAACGCGAGTAGTTCAACATCATAGAGCGGGCTGTTCTGTGCAATGTTGATACGCATCGTCAACAGCCGCTCAGGGCAGCGTGGGTTCTCGTAAACCGCCTTCACCACACTGCGTTGCGAATCACCCGCCAGCTTCTCCAGTTGATCGTCCGGGCAATCGGGGTTGCTTGCCACTTCTTCACGTTTCACCTGATTGGGGTCTGCGGCCATCCTGATCATCTGCGCCACACTCAAGCCTTGATACTCGGACGCCGGGCGCAACTTGAGCTTCTCGAACAGCTCTTCATACTTACCAACCTGCTCGCGCAAGGTTTCCCGCAAAGGAATGGTGGACTGGATAGCCTCGGCCAAATGCGTTTGCGTCAGCGGGCTGCCAGCAATGAAGGCATTGGCCAGGGCTTCGTTGACCGCGTTCTCGATATCCGCACCACAGTAGTCACGGCACTGCTGGACAAGCTCAGGCAAGTCCAAGCCGTCCACCGGCTGGCGGGCCTTGCGCAGGTGAATCTTCAGAATATGTTCGCGCTCCACCGCGTTGGGGAAGCCGACGTAGAAAATCTCGTCGAAACGGCCTTTGCGCAACAACTCAGGTGGCAGTGCGCTGATGTCATTGGCGGTGGCAATGACGAACACCGCTCCAGTCTTCTCCTGCATCCAGGTCAGGAAATAGTCCAGCAGCCGCGCAGTGACTTCCGAAGCATTGCCGCCGCCCATGCCGACAAAGGCCTTCTCCAGCTCATCGACCCAAAGAATGCACGGGCTGACCATCTCCGCCATGTTCAAGGCGCGACGCATGTTGTGCTCGCTTTCACCGACGTATTTCCCCAGCAGCGAGCCGATATCCAGGCGCAGCAGGGGCAATTGGAACAGGCTGGCAGCGACCCTGGCGGTCAGCGATTTACCGCAACCGGGCATGCCTGCAATCAGTACCCCTTTCGGTGCCTTGACCCCTTGCCGGGTGGCTTTGTCCAACTGCGACACAATGGCCGCACGTTGTGCCAGCCAGTGTTTGAGCTTCTCCAGCCCGCCGATGTCGTCCGGCGCTTCATCGACGCGAACCAACGCCAGTACACCGCTTTTGGCGATGATCTGTTCCTTCTCATGGAGCATGGTTTTCAACCCCTGCTCAGTCAGCACCGGCGTCTGCAGGCTGACTATCCGCAACAACCGGCCGATCTCGCTGGCGGTCAACCCGCTCAGTCCGGACACCGCCAGGTCAACCAGATCGCCTGGCAGGGTCAGTTGCCCACTGGCATCGGCCTGCGCCAGCAGCGCTTGAATGTCCTCGCGATCCGGCAGTGGAAGCGGCAACAAGGTGACTTGAGACTCGATCGAAGCAGGGATGCACACCGACTCGGACACCAGGATGACCGAACAACCGACGGCATGACCACGCTCGATTCGGTTGAGCAATTGTTTGAGGCGGGCAATCGCCAGGCGGTTGTTCTCCAGCGCAAGCCGCGCCCCCTTGATCAGAATCAGCGTCTGCTCCAGGTCTGCATCCAGCAACTGAAGCAGCGCATGCTCCAGCTCGGTAGTGCCAGAGTCCGGGTTGCTCAGCGGCTGTTTGTTCGTGAAGTCGACCCAGCCATGGCCCAGGTTCCACTCATGGATACGTTTGAGCCCGAGCCGCTCTTGAAGCGCGATCAGCAACTGATCGACACGGGCTTCTTCGGCGGAGTGGATGAAAATGGCGGGGGCACCGGCGCGCAACTGCGCTTCCAGTTGCGCCGAAAATACCGGTTTGTTCGTCATCGACATCACCTCAGTTGCACAACCCACCGACGAAATTCTTCACGCCATCGGCAAACGCCGACACCGCCTCCCTGATCCCCTCGCTGACTTTCCTGACGACCTTGCTGGCCACTTCGACAATCTTCCGGCCGCCCTTTTCAATGAGTGCGCCCACCGCCTTACCACCAAGACGCCCGGCAATACCGCCCAACATGCCACCCACGGCCACGCCCTGAGGGCCAAACGCTGCGCCTAGCGACATGCCCCACTGCGTGCCGAGCTCTGCGCCTTTTTCTTCGGCCATCTGCGCCAATGATCGCGCGGCCACCAGCGTGGTCTGTTCGATGGCATTAATGGCACTGTCGGCAAGGATGTCACCCTGCCCCAACTTGTACAGCGCCTTGGCCCGCTCAAGACCGGTATAGGTCGTTGCAGCAATCACCTCGACCGGCGTTTCAGCGGGCAGGCCCAGCCAACCGCGCTTGGCGGCCACCAGCACCCCGCCCGAAACGGCAACCTGTGCGCCGACGTGCTGGGCCGACTTCAGCGAGCTGTCGAAAAATGCCTGCAGGGCCTCGCTGGCCGGTGCGTTTTCCTCACCCCGCATCCAGTTCCAGGCCCGCTGGCCGAGAATGCGTGCACCGTGGCAGGAGGCATTCAGCGCCGCATTGAGCAGCGCCTGATTGTTGATCTCCTTGCTGACCGCCAGCCGGGCGTTGTCGTCCCAAATACTTGGGCGCAGCGCTTCACTGGGCAGCGTGGTCTGGCGGATGTCCGGCTGCATCCCCGGCAACAGCGCAGCATTGGCCGAATGCAGCATCCCCTGCACCTGAGCGGCGTAGTCCGGCAGGTTAAGGTCGGGGTTACGCTGGGCGTCCTGCTCCAACTCCCTGGTCAGCCAGTTGGTCGCGCTTTTGCCCATGTCCAGGTGCTGCTGCAGCGAGGCCTTGTGCTGGTTTGTGCGGGTTACCGAATCAATGAGCACCTGCGCGACACGTTCAGCCTCAGCCTTGTTCGCCCACAGGTCTGGCTGCTGGTTGAACTCGTGCACCAGCCACTGCGCCAGCGGCATCTCATGACGGTGCTGATCATAGGAGCGGATGAACCGGCAGATCACCTCGATAGCCTTGGGTGCACTGCTCACGTCCGCGAATGCCGCATCGCTCAGAACATCCGCCTGCTGTTCGTAAACAGCATCGTCTTGAGGAGAATTTGCACAAACATTAGGCATGACGGGTCCTTGTGGCTGGCTCATGGCAGCGTGTCCTGAGGGTTTTTAAACGTGCGGGTATGGGAAAGGGGCCGTGGCAAGCAGGCATCACGGCCAGCGATCAGTCGAGGTTACGCTCCCAACTTTCTTGATCTTCGCGATCAAGTTCATCCCACTCGGCGTCGTCGTCTTCGCTGTCGTCGTCATCGGCGTGGTCGAACAGCGGGTTGGCTTCAGCCTCTACCGCGTCGAAGTCTTCATCGAACTCATGATCGAGCAGGTGATCGTGCTCGGGTTCGTGAATATCAATCTCGTCGTTCATGAAGGGTTCCTGCATTGAGCCAATACATCCAAGGCGCCTGTATAGGCGTGCTTGGCGTAATCGTCAATGGTCCGCTTCAGGAACCCCCGCGCTCAGGGTTTGATCTTCTTCAATTCGTTCAGCAAGCCCATCAGTTGGTCGAGTTTCTCTTCACCGAACTGACGCTGGATCTCCTGGTAGTTACGCTCCATCTGCTCGCTCATTTCCAGGAAGCACTGATGGCCCTGCACGGTCAGGCTGATGAAGATACGCCGCTGGTCTTCCGTGGATTTGCGCCGTGACACCAGGCCATCGCGCTCCAGGCGCTTGAGCACACCACTCATGCTTGGCTTGAGAATGCACGCCAGGTGCGCGAGTTGATGGCTTTCAAGCTCGCCCTGCTGACGCAGGATACGGATGACCCGCCATTGCTGCTCGGTCAGGTCTTGGGCGTTCAGCGCCGGGCGGAAAAAGGACATGGTCGCTTCACGTGCCTGAAGCAACGTGAGGGTCAGGGAAGGTCTGGGAATAGCCATGATTGAGTTAAACAATGAATGAGGTGGCAGTTTAAGGGTGCCCCGAAGTGGCAGCAAGGGCACCTACGAAAAATAAACATGTTAACAAAATACAAATTGTTACCCACTAGAACCTTGGCGACCTCCAGGGGCACTCCCCGGCTGGAACTGGCCTGCCAACCCCGAACACGCCTCGCCACGCCCCAGATAGATCAGCAGGAACGCACCAAGGCTGGCAACACCGGCAGCCGCTATGGCCAGGCACATCGGCAATGGCGTGCCATTGGCGAAGTAGCTGACCAGCGCACTGAAACCGGCGCCACAGGCAAACTGCCCAGACACCGCCAAACCAGCGGCGGCGCCAGCCTGCTGAGGGTACAGGGCCAATAGACGCGCCACGCTGTTGGCACCCAACAGCCCGGTAACGCTTACATACACGAGGATGCACGTGGCCATTGCCGCCAGGCCGGCCACCCCGGTGAAGCCGACCACAGCCAAGGCCACCCCCGAAAGCGCCGCCAACACCGCGCCTACGCCCAGCATCGGTAGCGTTCCCACCCGAGTGACCAGCCGTGCGTTGACGAAGGTCATGACGATGATTCCAGCGATGTTCATCCCGAACAGCCAGGCGTAGTCGCTTGGCGAAACGCCAAAATATTCCACATAGACGAACGGTGAGGCGGTGATGAAGGCAAACATCCCGCCAAAGGAAAACCCCATGCACAGCATGCAGCCCAAGGCCCGACGTTGCGTGCCAATGTGCCAGTAGGCGGCAAACGCAGCGCCCACTGAACGGCCACGGCGGCTGGCCGGGTGGGTTTCCGGGATCCAGCGCAGCGACGCCAACAGGCACAGCACCGAGAACAGCAGCAATGCGCCGAATATACTGCGCCAACCACTCAGGCTCAGCAGCGCACTGCCCGCCAGCGGTGCCGCCAGGGTGGCGATCATGGTCACCAGGTGCATCAAGGACAGCGCTCGCGCCGCCTGATTCAGCGGATAAAGGTCCCTGACAATGGCCCTGGCCAGCACCGACGCTGCGGCACCACCCAACGCCTGAAAGAAACGCCAGGCGATCAACTGCTCAACACTGGATGCGGCCATGCAGCCGACACTGGCCAGCAGGTACAGCGCCAGGCCGGCCAGCAGAATCGGGCGGCGACCAAAGCGGTCTGAAAGCGGCCCGTAAAACAACATGCCGACGCACAGGCCGAGCAGAAAAACGCCGATGGTCATTTGCACCTGCGTCTGGCTGGCCGCCAGGCTATTGGCGATCTCCGGCAAGCTGGGCAGGTAGGTATCGATCGACAACGGGGCAAAGGCAACGAGCGCAGCCAGCAGCACAAGCAAGCGATCAGGACGGGCAACAGTAGTCATGGGCACACAGACACCGACGAACAGGGATGAGAACGTTAGCATATTAACTATGCAACTGAAGAGCCCTACCGCCTACCCGTCATGAAAAGTGCAATACATCACCCGGAAAAGCCATTTCCGCGCAGCCCTGCAGGCGCCACCATCGGCCAATAAAAAAGGCAGAGGCGCCATGCACTCCCTATCGCAAGCCCACCTGACGCTGCCGGTACTCGCCTGGCGTGATTTGCGCGTAACGCTGGAAAAACCGGCTGAAGTACGCCGGATCCTTGAAGCCCAGCTGATAACAGATCTCGTTGGCCGAACTGCCGGTAAACAACAACAGCCGCTTCGCCTCCTGCATGACCCGCTCCAGCACCAAGCGCTTGGACGGCAAGTCAGCGATGCGTCGGCATACGTCATTGAGCCGCGCCTCGGTCACGCCGATGGCCGAAGCATAGGCCGACAGCGCCCAGTGCTCGCGGTAGTGGCGCTCGATCAACTCATTGAAGCGGTGGAAGATCTGCAAGTCTTCGTGCCGAGCCGGTGTTGCCTCAAGCGAATTGGCGCACAGCCGCAACAGGCTGATCATGATCAAGCGCGTCAGGCTCGACAATGCCGAAGCGTGGCCGGGCAGCGACTGACTGTTTTCTTCGCGCAATGTCTCGAACAGGAACTCCAGGCGACGCGCCTCGTCCTGGTACGGCCCCGACAGCCGACCGAGGGCCACGCAGGCAGCCGGCAAACGCGGCCCCAGAATCAAGCCGGGCTCTGCCTCCATCAGTTGCCAGACCAATTGCTGGCGCACGGTCAGGACATGGCCATCGGCATCGGCTTCGGTGACAAACGAGTGCGGAATGGTCGGCGGCGTGAGGAAGAACATCGGCCCCGCCTCCACGTACTGCTGGTCATCCAGATAAACCCGCACCGTACCGCTCTTGACGTAGTGCACCTGAACAAAACGGTCGTGCCGGTGCACCGGCATGTTGCGGCCGAAAAAGCCGGCGAGATTACCCAGCTTGTCGTAATGCACTTCGCTGTCGCTGTAGCGCTGGTCGTACACCTTGCCGATGTTGATGTTTGGAATCGGATGGCGATCTTTCATCGCGGGCTACTCATGCTGTTCTTGGTCGCCACGCTGGACCTGTTCGCAAGTCACGCGGCGTTTGCCCATCGTACCACTGCCACGGTAAAGGCCGGCGCGATGGCAAATACCTTGACGGTCGTTAACATATTAATTATAACGATAACACATTAACAAATAGACGCAGGGCAGCCCATGTCCTGCCCCTGCCAGGAGAAAAGCATGAGCCGTGCCCTGCATGACGTTGCGACCGGCACCTTGTTCGGCGTTGCACTGAACTATCAGGGGCTGCTGAATCAGCACCTCGCCGCCTTTAACGAGCCGCCCTACAAGCAACCGCCGGTCAAACCGGTGTTGTTCATCAAGACCCCCAACACCCGTAACCAGCATGACCATGCAGTGGTTTACCCCCAAGGCATCGAGCACCTGCAACCAGGCCCCGCGCTGGGCGTGGTCATTGGCAAGGACGCCAGCCGCGTCAGTGTCGAAGATGCGCTGGACTATGTGGCCGGCTACACCATCGTCAACGAATTCAGCCTTCCGGAAGACAGCTACTACCGCCCTGCCGTGAAAGCCAAATGCCGTGATGGTTTCTGCTCGTTCGGCCCGGAGCTGGTGCCGACCTCGCAGGTTGCCAACCCTCAGACGCTCGATATCAAGCTCTGGGTCAACGGTGAACTGCGCCAGTCCAACAGCACCGCCAACTGTGTCCGCTCGGTGGCACAGCTGATTGCCGAACTCAGCGAGTTCATGACCCTGCATGAAGGCGACCTGCTGATCACCGGCACCCCTGAAGGCCGTGTCGATGTACTGCCTGGCGACCGCGTCGAAGTCGAAATCAGCGGCCTGGGCCGCCTCGTTAACCACATCGTGGCCGAGTAAGAGGAGCCCTCATGAAACACGCCCGTATCCGCTTTGAAGACGAGGTTCACCTCGCCACGGTCGACGCCGACAACGTCCTGCACCTGGCCGATGGTCGCCGTATCAACGAAGACCAGGTCGAGTGGCTGCCACCGGCCACCGGCAGCATGTTCGCCCTGGGCCTGAACTATGCCGACCACGCCGCCGAGCTGGCTTTCGCACCGCCGACCGAGCCACTGGCCTTCATCAAGTCGCCCGGCACCTATACCGGCCATAAACAGACCACCTGGCGCCCGGACAACGTCGCCTACATGCACTACGAGTGCGAACTGGTGGCTGTGATCGGCAAACCGGCACGCAACGTCAAGCGCGAAGACGCCCTGGCGTACCTGGCCGGCTACACCGTGTGCAACGACTACGCGATCCGCGACTACCTCGAGAACTACTACCGCCCCAACCTGCGGGTGAAGAACCGTGATGCCACCACCCCGGTCGGCCCATGGATCGTCGATGTGGCGGACGTACCAGACCCAAGCAACCTGACACTGCGCACCTGGATCAACGGCGAGTTGAAACAGGAAGGCAGCACCCGGGACATGATTTTCGACATTCCCTACCTGATCGAATACTTCTCCAGCTTCATGACCCTGCAGCCGGGCGACATGATCGCCACCGGCACACCTGAAGGCCTGGCCGATGTCGTGCCAGGCGATGAGGTGGTAGTTGAAGTCGAGGGCGTCGGTAGCCTGGTCAACCGCATTGTCAGTGAAGCTGACTTCTTCAAGAACAAAAAGGCTTGAACACCATGATCAAACACTGGATCAACGGCCGCGAGGTCGAGAGCAAAGACACCTTCGTCAACTACAACCCGGCCACCGGCGAGGCCATCGGTGAAGTCGCCAGTGGTGGTGCTGAAGAAGTCGCGCAGGCCGTTGCCGCCGCCAAGGAAGCGTTCCCGAAGTGGGCCAACACCCCGGCCAAGGAACGTGCGCGGTTGATGCGCAAACTCGGTGAGCTGATCGAGCAGAACGTCCCACACCTGGCCGAACTGGAAACCCTGGATACCGGCCTGCCGATTCACCAGACCAAGAACGTGCTGATCCCGCGCGCCTCGCACAACTTCGATTTCTTCGCTGAAGTCTGCACCCGCATGGACGGTCACACCTATCCGGTCGACGACCAGATGCTCAACTACACCCTGTACCAGCCAGTGGGTGTATGCGGCCTGGTGTCGCCGTGGAACGTGCCGTTCATGACCGCCACCTGGAAGACGGCGCCGTGCCTGGCACTGGGCAACACCGCCGTCCTGAAGATGAGCGAACTGTCGCCACTGACCGCCAACGAGCTGGGTCGCCTGGCCGTTGAAGCCGGCATTCCCAACGGCGTGCTGAACGTGATCCAGGGCTACGGTGCCACCGCAGGCGACGCCCTGGTTCGTCACCCGGATGTGCGCGCCATCTCCTTCACCGGCGGCACCGCCACCGGCAAGAAGATCATGCAGACCGCCGGTTTGAAGAAGTACTCCATGGAGCTGGGCGGCAAGTCGCCGGCGCTGATTTTTGAAGATGCCGACCTTGAGCGCGCACTGGATGCGGCACTGTTCACCATCTTCTCGCTGAACGGCGAGCGCTGCACCGCGGGCAGCCGGATCTTCATCCAGGAAAGCGTGTACCCGCAATTCGTTGCCGAGTTCGCCGCCCGTGCCAAGCGCCTGATTGTCGGCGACCCGCAAGACCCGAAAACCCAACTAGGCTCGATGATCACTCAAGCCCACTACGACAAGGTCACCGGCTACATCAAGATCGGTATCGAAGAAGGCGCCACCCTGCTCGCCGGTGGCCTGGAGCGCCCGGCCAACCTGCCGGCGCACCTGAGCCGCGGCCAGTTCATCCAGCCGACGGTATTCGCGGACGTGAACAACAAGATGCGCATCGCCCAGGAAGAGATCTTCGGCCCTGTGGTCTGCCTGATCCCGTTCAAGGACGAGGCCGAAGCACTGCAACTGGCCAACGACACCGAGTACGGCCTGGCCTCCTACATCTGGACCCAGGACATCGGCAAGGCCCACCGCCTGGCGCGTGGCATCGAAGCGGGCATGGTCTTCATCAACAGCCAGAACGTGCGTGACCTGCGCCAGCCGTTCGGCGGCGTGAAAGGTTCCGGTACCGGTCGCGAAGGCGGTCAGTACAGCTTCGAAGTGTTCGCCGAGATCAAGAACGTGTGCATTTCCATGGGCAGCCACCACATTCCACGCTGGGGCGTCTGATACCCGCACGGGAGCCGCCGTTGTTGGCGATAACGACAGCACCCTGTATAGGGTGAGCACCGCGTCGGCAAGGCCGGCTCCTACAACGCACAACAAGAACAATTTTCAGGAGTTTCATCATGGGCGAAGTCGTCCTGGCAGCCAAAGTCTGTCATGTGCCATCGATGTACCTTTCCGAACTGCCGGGCAAACACCATGGCTGCCGTGAAGCCGCCATCGCCGGCCACAAGGAGATTGGCCGCCGCGCACGCGAATTGGGCGCCGATACCGCCGTCGTGTTCGATGTGCACTGGCTGGTCAACAGTGCCTACCACGTCAACTGTGGCGAACACTTCAAGGGTATCTACACCAGCAACGAGCTGCCGCATTTCATCAAGGACATGCACTTTGAGTACCCTGGCTGCCCGGAACTGGGTGAACTGATCGCCGCCGAGGCAAATGCCGCCGACGTGCGCACCCTGGCCCACAACATTCCAAGCCTGGAGCTGGAGTACGGCACCCTGGTGCCCATGCGCTACATGCACATGGACGTTCCGGACGAACAGAAATTCAACGTCGTTTCGGTTGCGGCCTGGTGCGCCTGGCATCGCCTGGAAGACAGCTTCACATTCGGCGCCGCCGTACGCCGGGCCATTGAAAAGAGCGACCGCAAGGTACTGGTGCTGGCCTCCGGCTCGTTGTCACACCGTTTCTCGGACGACCGCAACGCTGAAGCGAACATCCACAACTGGACCCGCGAGTTCGACAAGCAGATGGACATGCGCGTGGTCGAACTGTGGAAGCAAGGCCGCTTCAAGGAGTTCTGCGCCATGCTCCCGGACTACGCCGCGCACTGCTTTGGCGAAGGCGGCATGCATGACACCGCGATGCTCCTGGGCCTGCTCGGTGGTGCCAACTACAACAAGCCTGTCGAGGTGCTCACCGAGCCGTTCGGCAGCTCTGGTACCGGCCAAATCAACGCCATCTTCCCGGTTTAACGTAGCGCAAGCCTTGAGCAACAGGCTCAAGGCTGCCCGGCGCAGAGGAGTTCCCATGCCGCATTTCATTGCCGAGTACACCGACAACCTCGAAGAGCAGGCTGACCTGCCCGGCCTGTTCGAGAAGGTTCATGCCACCTTGGGCGCCAGTGGCGTGTTCCCACTGGGCGGCATCCGCAGCCGTGCCGTTCGCCTGGACACCTGGCGCATGGCCGATGGCAAGCATGACTATGCCTTCGTGCACATGACCCTGAAAGTCGGCCATGGCCGGGACCTGGCCACCCGCCAGCGTGTCGCCGAAGCCCTGTTCGAGGTGATCAAGGCGCACTTTGCGCCCCTGCAGGCCGAACGCCTGCTGGCCTTGTCCTTCGAGATGATCGAGCTGCACGAGGTCCTGAACTTCAAGGAAAACAACGTCCACGCGTTCCTCAAATCACAAGGCAACTGACCTCGTTGCCTTTACCCCTGATCTCTCTAATAAAAAGCACAAGATCATGAACACAGCCCATAGCGTTCAAGGCATCACCGCCGCTACCCAGGACCGTACCCACAGCATCGTCACCTGGCGACTGATGCCCCTGCTGCTGATTTGTTACCTGTTTGCCCACCTCGACCGCATCAACATTGGCTTCGCCAAGATGCAGATGAGCACCGACCTGCACTTCAGCGATACCGTCTACGGTTTCGGCGCAGGCCTGTTCTTTGTCGCCTACGCACTGTTCGGCGTACCCAGCAACATGGCCCTGGACCGGGTTGGCCCGCGCCGCTGGATCGCCACCCTGATGGTGGTCTGGGGCATGCTCTCCACCGGCATGCTGTGGATCGACAGCGCGAGCGGGTTCTACGTACTGCGCTTCCTGCTGGGCGTAGCCGAAGCAGGCTTCTTCCCCGGCATCCTGGTCTTTCTCAACCGTTGGTACCCGGCCGGGCGCCGTGCGCAGGTCACCGCCTTGTTCGCCATTGCCGTACCGATGGCCGGGGTGATTGGCGGCCCACTGTCGGGTGGCATCCTCGAGCGTTTCCATGAGTTTGCCGGGCTGCGTGGCTGGCAGTGGATGTTCCTGATCGAAGGCGCGCCTGTCGTACTGCTGGGCCTGATCGTACTCAAGTGCCTGCCTGACAGTTTCGAGACCGTGAACTGGCTGTCCGACGCGCAGAAACGTCAGTTGCGCGAACAGCTCAGCCATGAAGAGCAACGCAAGTCGATCACTTCGTTCTCCGGCATCCTCAAGGACTCGCAGGTCTGGCTACTGGTCGCCGTGTACTTCGCAGTGATGCTGGCGGTCAACACGCTGGCGTTCTGGATGCCCACCTTGATTCACGGTGCCGGCATCGGCAGCGACGGCAAGGTCGGCCTGCTCAGCGCCGTGCCCTACCTGTTCGGCTGCCTGTTCATGATCGCCTGCGGACGCTCTTCGGACCGTCACCGGGAACGCCGCTGGCACCTGTGCGTACCGCTGCTGATGTCGGCACTGGGGATCGCAGTCGCCGGCCTGGCACCCACCAATCCGGTCATGGTGCTCAGTGGTCTGGTTGTCGCCGGTATGGGGGCCAGTGCCGCCTTGCCGATGTTCTGGCAGTTGCCACCGGCATTTCTTTCCAACAGTACCCAGGCCGCCGGCATCGCCCTGATCAGTTCGTTCGGCAGCATCGCCTCGTTTCTTGCGCCTTACCTGATCGGCTGGATGCGCGACACCACGCACAGCGCCAACCTGGCCTTGTATGTACTGGCGTTGTTCATCGCTCTGGGCGGTTTCCTGGTGCTGCGCACCCGGGCTGCCATCGTTAATCCACAGTAAGAGAGCCTTTTCCATGCTTGACAACAGCCTGATTCTGCAAGCCGCTGCCCAACTCGACCGTGCCGAACGCTCGCGCGAACAAGTCCGCCAGTTCTCGCTCGAACACCCGGCCATCACCATCGAAGACGCCTATGCCATCCAGCGCGCCTGGGTAGCGCAGAAGATCAAGGACGGTCGCAAGCTGGTCGGACACAAGATCGGCCTGACCTCACGGGCCATGCAAGTGTCCTCGAACATCACCGAACCGGACTACGGCGCCCTGCTCGATGACATGATGTTCGAAGAAGGCAGTGACATTCCCTTCGACCGCTTCATCGTGCCTCGGGTCGAGGTGGAGCTCGCGTTCATCCTCGGTAAACCGCTCAAAGGCCCGAACGTCAGCGTGTTCGACGTGCTCGACGCCACCGAGTGGGTAATCCCGGCACTGGAAATCATCGACGCGCGCATTCAACAGATCGACCCGCAGACCAAGGCCACCCGCAAGGTCTTCGACACCATCTCCGATAACGCCGCCAACGCCGGCGTGGTCGTGGGCGGGCGGGCCGTGCGCCCGACCGAGATCGACCTGCGCAAGGTACCTGCCGTGCTCTACCGCAATGGCGTGATCGAGGAGTCCGGCGTATCTGCGGCCGTACTCAACCACCCAGCCAAGGGCGTGGCATGGCTGGCAAACAAACTGGCGCCGTATGACGTCACCCTGGAAGCCGGTCAGATCATTCTTGGCGGCTCATTCACCCGTCCGGTTGCCGCCAACCCAGGCGATACCTTCCATGTCGACTACGACATGCTCGGCTCTATCGCTTGCCGTTTTGTCTGAGGAGCAGCCCATGGACATGCCCATCAATACCTTCAAGCAACGCCTGAAAAGTGGCGAAGCCCAGATCGGCCTGTGGCTCGGCCTGGCCGATGCCTATTGCGCGGAGCTGGCGGCCAATGCCGGTTTCGACTGGTTGCTGATCGATGGCGAACACGCCCCGAATGACCTGCGCGGCATGCTCGGCCAATTGCAAGCCGTGGCGCCCTACCCGAGCCAACCGATCATTCGCCCGGTGATCGGCGATACCGCCCTGATCAAGCAGGTGCTGGACATCGGCGCCCAGACCTTGCTGGTGCCCATGGTCGAAAGCGCCGAGCAGGCGCGCGAACTGGTCCGCGCCATCCACTACCCGCCGCAGGGGGTTCGCGGGGTTGGCAGCGCCCTGGCCCGCGCCTCGCGCTGGAACAGCATTCCCGGCTACCTGGATCACGCCGACCAGCAGATGTGCCTGCTGGTGCAGATCGAAAACCGTGAAGGCCTGGCCAACCTGGACGCCATCGCAGCGGTCGACGGCGTCGACGGCGTGTTCATCGGCCCGGCCGACCTCAGTGCCTCACTGGGCCATCGTGGCAACCCTGGCCACCCCGAAGTCCAGGCGGCCATCGAAGACGCCATCGTGCGGATCCAGCAGGCTGGCAAAGCCGCCGGCATTCTGAGCGCTGACGAAGCACTCGCCCGACGCTACATCGAACTGGGCGCAGCCTTCGTCGCCGTCGGCGTCGACACCACCGTGCTGATGCGTGGCCTGCAGGCCCTGGCCGGCAAATTCAAAGGCTGCGCCGCGCCCACCAGCGCGGGCGGCAGCGTCTACTAACTGCTGAGCATGACCATGACACTCAACGACTTGAAACTGCTGCGCGAGCACGCCTACGTCAACGGCCAATGGCTTGAGGCGGACGACCATGCCCGCTTCAGCGTGAGCAACCCGGCCAACGGCGAAATCATCGCCACCGTCAGTTCACTCGGCCAGGCCGAAACCGCCCGCGCCATCGACGCCGCTCATGCGGCCCTGCCGGCTTGGCGCGACAAAACCGCTAAAGAGCGCAGCACGATTCTGCGTAAATGGTTCGAGCTGATCATGGCCAACCAGGAAGACCTGGCGCGCCTGCTGAGCTGGGAACAGGGTAAGCCGCTGGCAGAAAGCCGTGGCGAAATTGCCTATGGCGCCAGCTTTATCGAATGGTTCGCCGAAGAGGCCAAACGGGTCTATGGCGACGTCATTCCTCACGACAAGCCAGGCCGTCGCCTGCTGGTCATCAAGCAGCCGATTGGCGTCGTCGCCGCGATTACCCCGTGGAACTTCCCCAACGCCATGATCACCCGCAAGGTCGGCCCGGCCTTGGCGGCAGGCTGCACCGTTATCGTCAAACCGGCCTCGGAAACCCCATTGTCGGCACTGGCGCTGGCCGAGTTGGGCGAGCGTGCCGGTATTCCTGCAGGCGTGCTGAACATTGTGCCTGGCACCCGCTCGCGCGAGATCGGTGCGGAGCTGACCGGTAACCCGCTGGTGCAGAAGCTCTCGTTCACCGGCTCGACCGGTATCGGCAAGCTGTTGATGGCGCAATGCGCTGAAACCATCAAGAAAGTCAGCCTGGAACTGGGCGGCAATGCGCCCTTTATCGTCTTTGACGATGCCGACCTGGATGCAGCTGTTGAAGGCGTGATCGGCTCCAAGTTCCGCAACACCGGGCAAACCTGCGTCTGCACCAACCGTATTCTGGTCCAGAACAGCATCTACGAGGCCTTCAGCGAACGCCTCGCGAGCGCCGTCAAGGCGCTCAAGGTTGGCAGTGCCGATACCGACGGCGTCCAGCAAGGCCCCTTGATCAATGCCAAGGCGGTGACCAAGGTCGAAGAACACATCAACGATGCGCTGGGCAAAGGCGCGACGCTGCTCGCCGGCGGCAAGCCCCATACCTTGGGCGGCAACTTCTTCGAGCCCACCGTGCTGGGCGATGTAACCCCGCAGATGCTGGTGGCCCGTGACGAAACCTTCGGGCCACTGGCACCGATCTTCCGCTTCGACACCGAAGCAGAAGCCATCGCCATGGCCAACGACACCGAGTTCGGCCTGGCCTCCTACCTCTATACCCGCGACCTCGGTCGTGCCTGGCGCGTCAGCGAGGCGCTGGAATATGGCATGGTCGGCGTCAACGAAGGGCTGATCTCCACCGAAGTGGCCCCCTTCGGCGGCATCAAGCAGTCCGGCCTGGGCCGCGAAGGCTCCAAGTACGGCATTGATGACTACATCGAGCAAAAGTACATGTGCCTGGGTATCAAGTAACGGCCAGGTTCGTTGACCAACACGGCCTGCTGAGCAGGCCGTGTTTCAGCTAAACCCCGCTCGCGTCAGCCCACCACCTTGATGTCGAAATGGCGTTTCTTGCCCAGGCTCACCCGCCATTGGCTGGCCTGCCGGTCCATTTCCCGCTCAGCCGACTCAACCAGCTCCCCATCCAGCCGCAGCCCACGCCCCTCGGCCAAACGACGTGCCGCTGAGCGTGATGCCTGCAAGCCCGTCTCGACCAGCAGCTCGGCCAGGGTGATACCCGCCTGCACCTGGGCGCGCGAAATATTCAGCGTGGTCAGCTCCGCCGCCTCACCGTGGGCAAATACGGCAGTTGCCGCCGCATGGGCTTGCTGTGCCGCCGCCTCGCCATGGGCCAGCGCCGTGGCGTGGTCAGCCAATACGCACTTCGCCTGATTCAACGCGGCACCGCCCTGCGCCGTGAGCGCCTGAATCTCCTCCAGCGGCAGCTCGGTGAACAGCGCCAGGAAGCGCCCGACATCGCGGTCATCACAGTTGCGCCAGAACTGCCAGAAATCGAACGGTGCCAGGCGGCTACCGTCCAACCACACCGCGCCACTGACCGACTTGCCCATTTTCTTGCCATCGCTGCTGGTCAACAGCGGCATGGTCAGGCCAAACAGCTGGCGATTGTCACGACGACGCCCCAGCTCCACACCATTGATGATGTTGGCCCACTGGTCAGCACCGCCCAGTTGCACCGTGCAATCGTACTGGCGCGCCAGCTCGGTAAAGTCGTGGGCCTGCAGCAGGGTGTAGCCGAACTCAAGAAACGACAATGAATGCTCGCGCTCCAGGCGCTGGCGAACCGCGTCGAAGGTCAGCAAACGATTGATGGAGAAGTAGCGCCCCACCTGATCCAGAAACTGCAGGTAACCAATGCCATCGAGCCATTGGGCGTTATCGACGACAAAACCAGCGCCCTCTCCCAGGTTCAGGTAACGGCCAAAAGTGCGGGTAATGCCAGCGATATTGGCCTGGATCTGCGCTTCGCTGAGGATCGGCCGGCTCTCGTCACGAAAGCTCGGGTCACCGATACGGGTCGTGGCGCCACCGATCAACAGGATCGGCCGGTGCCCGGCCTTCTGTAGCCAGCGCATCAGCATCAGGCCTTGCAGGTGGCCTACGTGCAGGCTGTCGGCGGTGGCATCAAAGCCGAGGTAGATCGTTCTTGACCCAGTGGCCAAGTGCGTGCGCAAGGCTTCCAGGTCGGTACTCTGGTGAATAAAGCCCCGCGCCTGCAGGTGGTCGATCAAACGGTCTTGGGTGTCGTTCATTGCTGTCTCCAGGGGTAAGGCCCGAGGAGAAGGGAGCACTATCCGATTCGCCTCAGGCGGATCGGGTGCACGCAGCAACTACCGCCTCATGGGGTGAGCGGGTAGCCGTAATAGTCGCTGCGACAGGTCATTAATGTATTCATGAAACGATCATCCGAAATGCAAGGGCTGCCGTCAAGCGGCCCGGCCTGAAACGCCTGCGCTGGCAGGCCAGATCAAAGCCGTCGGCACGCAGAGTCAAGACACCTACCGCTCGTTAGGAACTTAATAGGCCCCAGGGGACAGCGCTTGCGAAAAGCCCTGCCGTCGTGCCAATTCAACCGTTCAGGCTGCGCCATGATCACTATCGAAACGCCTACGTACTACTCGGCTACCAAGAAATACAACCTCAGTTTCCCGACGCTGGAAAGTGACATTGAAGCGGACGTCGTCGTGATTGGCGGCGGTTTCTCCGGCATCAACACTGCGCTGGAACTGGCCGAAAAAGGCATCACCAACGTTGTGGTGCTGGAGGCACGCTACCTGGGCTTTGGCGGTACGGGCCACAATGGCGGGCAGATCATGGCCGGGATCGGGCACGACCTGGAGAAGATCAAGAGCAGTGTCGGCGAGCAAGGCCTGCGCGAGATCTTCGAGATCAGCGAACTGGGCGCCGGGATCATCAAGGACCGTATTGCCAAGTACGCCATCGACGCAGACTTCTGCCACGGCTATGGCTACATGGGCTTCAACGCCCGCCAGGAAAAAACCCTGCGTGCCTGGGAGAAAGACTTCAAATCGATCAACAGCAAGGACGAAATCCGCTTCCTGGCCGGCGCCGAGGTCAAGCAGATCATCGGCTCGGACGCCTACAGCAGCGCCCTGCTGCACATGGGCGGCGGCCATGTGCACTCGCTGAACCTGTTGCTCGGTGAGGCCAAGGCGCTGGTCGGCCTGGGCGCACGTATTTTCGAGCATAGCCCGGCCCTGGAAGTAAGCTACGGCGAGCAGATCACCGTGCGTACCGGGCGCGGCTCGGTGAAAGCGCGCAAGCTGCTGTGGGCCTGCGACAGCTTCCTCAACAAGCTGGAACCAGAGTTGCACGCACGCACCATCAACACCTACGCGTTCCAACTGATGACCGAGCCGCTGTCCGACGAATTGATCCGGCGCATCAGCCCGATCCGCGGTGCCTACAGCGATATTCGCCCAGTCATCGACTACTACCGGGTCACCAACGAGAACCGCCTGCTGTTCGGTGCCGCCACACCGTTCATCGAACACATCCCCAAGGACCTGAAGGCCTGGAACCGCAACCTGATGCTGAAGATCTTCCCGTACCTGAAGGACGTGCAGATCGACCTGGCCTGGGGCGGCCCAATGGCCACCGGCGCCAACCTGTTCCCGCAGATCGGCACACTCAGCGGCCGCCCGAATGCGTTCTATGTACAAGGCTACTCGGGCTTCGGCGTCACCCCGAGCCACATCATTTGCAAAATCCTCGCCGAGGGCATGAGCGAAGGTTCATCGCGTTACGACCTGATCAGCTCGGTCAAACACGCCCAGATCCTCGGCAAAGACCACATTCGCCCCCTGCTGCTGACGGCCGGCAAAAGCCTGCATCAGCTGTCCGGCTACTTCAACGGCCGTCGTTGAAACCCCTTATCGTTCACTCACTGGAGCACTGCCATGACCCTTACAACTGTACAGAACAACATTGCGCTGTCCGAACTCGACGCCTGGGGCACCGTTGCCGACCTGGGTTCCGAGATTCTGGAAGGCGAAGTCAAAGCCTTCGGCAAAATGACCTTCGGGGCACCGACCGATCCGGTTAGCAGCGCCTACTTCGGCACGACCCAAGGCAAGTTCCGCATGGTCTACCCATTCAACGAACAGGCCGTGGTCGTCACCGGCGAAGTGCTGCTCACCGATGAGTCCACCGGCCAGAGCACGCGCTACAAAGCCGGCGACAGCTGGTTCGTGACCAAGGGCACCCCGGTGCTCTGGGAAGTCGTCAGCGAGAGCTTTGTGAAGCACTACTTCGCGGTCGTCTGACCCGTCTCAAGGCTCCCCTTCACCAACAAACCCTCGCTTTCAGCGGGGGTTTGCTTTTTCAAGCCAACGTAGCCGCCTTCACAGACTGCGGCGCCCCTTTGTGGGAGTTGGCTTGCCAACGATGCAAGCGCTGCGCACTCACTGCCGTACCGGCTCACCCAATGACACTACCGACCGAAAGGTAGGTAGTGAACACCGAGCTTGCCGACGACATACGGACGTCCTGGGTAAACGTGCTATCGAGTGATCAGGTTATCGGTTACGCCGTGCCAGCCGTGGCGGCGTTGAGTACGTGAGCACGAAAATCTTTCGGCGATTGTTCGAACTGCTTCTTGAACGAGCGGCTGAAGTGCGCCGAGTCGGTAAACCCCCATTTGTAGGCAATGGCGGTAATCGATTCGGTCTTCAGGAACGGGTTGGAAAGGTCGTCGGCGCTGCGCTTGAGGCGGGCACGCTGAATGTAGCGGCAAACGCTGTCGCCCTCCTCTTCAAACAGACGGTAGAGATGGCGCACCGAAATGTTCAAGCGACTGGCCAGGCTTGCCGGGCTCAAGCCTGGCTGGGTCAGTGATTCATCGATCACCTTCTGCACGTAGCTGCGCAGGTTGACGCCATTGACGGTCAGCGAAGTGCTACTGGCGTCAGCGCGTTCGAAACCCGGGCTGAGCAACGAAATGAAGGCACTCTGCAGCGCATCACCTTGCGCATTGGCCGAGGAATGCTCATCGGTGTCCTTGCACAGCTCATCCATCAACACATGCAACATGCGGCCACACGCGTTACTGGAGGAAATTTTGCCAAAGGTCTCACCCTGGCCTTTCAGGTGCTTGCGTACCTCAGTGCGCGATAACGACAACGAGGTGTGTTCAATCAAACCGAACGGGGTGATTTCGCAGGGGCCGACAGAGTCCATCAACAGCATCTCACCCGGCGCAAGCTGGATTTTGACGCCCCCCTGAGTGATTTGCGAATAACCGGTCCGCTGGCTGACAAGGAAACAATGCTGGTCATCGTCACGGTCAGGGTTGTCACCGAAGCGCTTGATGTTGCCTGCATTGGTTCGCAGGTTGGACAGTTGCAGGCCGGCCCGCAGGCTGGTCGATATCTCACCGATGAACAGCGACCGGTTAAACGCCAACTCGGTCTCGAAACGGCCACAGACACTTTGCATGGCTGTGGTCCAACGCTCCAGTCTGTTGCCATCAAGCTGGGGGATGCTCATGAATACCTCCACACGCGAACTTATTTTTATGACTAAATTGTTAACATGTTACCAATGAGCACACAACCATAATCCATCACGCAATGTGGAGCAGTATTCATGCCACCCTTTGATTAACGTGTCAGTAACACCCGTTGCAGAGCCGTCAGCGTATGCTCAAGCAGCACTTTCTGTTCGCTGCTGAATTTTACGTAGCGACGAAAGGCAGGCATACGGTTGACGACTTCGCTGCCCCCCATGTGTTCCAGGGTAACCGTCCAGCCGTTGAGCGCGTACTCGATGCTCAGGTGCTTGAAATCCAGCGGCATCAGCACCGCGCTGAGCCTGGCGTCGCCCAGCAGCCGCTTCGACACGGCCTCGAACAGCGTCCGGTCGCCGCTGCGGTAGCGGCAACGAATACCGGTACGCTTGAGCGAGCCAGTATGGTGCAGATCAAAGTGGACGTTGCCCTGTTCAAAGGCAGGCACCTGGAGACGGAACTCGGTCATGACCAGATGCATCAGCAACTGCGCTTGAGTACGCTCGCTGACCTGCACGCGCAGCCCCGCCGCGCCCAGATCGAACTCGGCACGGCCCGTCTCCGTCAGGTGAAAACGGTGTATTCCCAGGTTACGCCGCAGCAACTCCAGGGTGACCCCAGGCCGATAACCGGCCGGGGCCCGCTGGGCGCTGAACAGGTCAAACAGCTTTGCTAGCATGATGGACATGACCGCTAACGTGAATGCCAGGCTCGTTGGCGAACTCCACCGCCAGGACGTCTTCGACCCGTGCCGGGGCAAACGGGTTGACCTTCTGCACACACAGTGTCCAGAACAGCGCATAGGCTGCCGTGGCCGCCAGCATGATGCCGAATGGAACGTAGATGTCGGCGGGGTTCATGCCCGGCGGGGTAATGAACCACATCCCCAGCAGGATACCGACACTGGAGAGGATCTGTGGCAGCGGGAAGAGCGGCGAGCGGTAGGCACGTGGCAGGTCAGGACGGCGAATGCGCAGGATGACCACCGACAGGGTCACCAGCAGGTAGGCCGTACTCCAGGCGCAGACCGCAGCCAGTACCAGGTGCAGGATGTTGTCTGCGTTACCCCCCAGGTACCAGGCATGCAGGCAAGGAATCAGTACCGCGACGAGGATGCACAGCAGCGGCGTCTTGAAGCGCGGATGCAGGTAGGTGAACACCTTGGGCAATGCACCGTCCACCGCCATGCCGTAGAGAATCCGCGGTACGCCGGCCATCAGGGTATTGATGGTCGCAGCGCCGGCGAACAGGAAGCCGATACCCAGCCACAACGGGCCAATGTCACCCATGACCTGGGCCGCAAACTTCGGAATGGCCATCGGCGTGTCCAGCAGGTGCAGCCCGGTGGCCGGATCAAGCACAATGTTCTCGACCTGACGCTTCATTGCCGCGCCATAGATGAACATGCACGACGCCACACCCAGCAACCCCAGGGCCATGGCCTTGGGCATCACCGAGGCAGACCTGCGCAGGTCCGGGGCTAGCGGCGTGACAAACTCGCAGCCGACAAACATGAACATGGCCATGCCAACCAGCGACAGGATGGTGATCAGGTCGGTGCCCACCAACGACTCACCGAACAGGCCGTCCAACTCTACTGCCGGCGCAGAAATCAGGCCAAGCACGCCAAACACCATCAGGGTGGTCCACATACCGAAGGTCAGGATGATCTCCGCACGACCGAAGGCGCTGACGCCGAAGGCATTGAGAATGCCGAACACGATCACGAACGCCACACCCAGCAACCACGAGCCACCGGCGGATTCGGCCAGGGTATTGAGGTGCTCAAAGTTCACCAGGGCCATGACCCCTGAGAGGATGGTCTCGGCGGTACCGGCGAAGACATGGACGATCAGGTAGGCTGAAAGCGTACCGGTAATGGCGAAAAAGCGCCCCATGCCGCAGTTGATGTAGTCGTAGACCGAACCGGTGGTTGGCAGGATCGAGGCCGCTTCGGCAAAGGTCGTAGACTGAGCCAGCATCATGACAGCGGCAATCACCATGGCCACGGCGAAGGCACTGCCACCAATCCCGAAGCCCATGGTTGCGGTCAGGATGACCGGGCTGGCCATGATCAGACCAACCGTACTGGCCAGTGCCGTGGGAAATCCGACGGTGCCGCGATTCAGATGCTCGGTGAGCTTTTTATTGATTGACATCTGGATAATGCCCCTGACTTCAGTGTGTGACATAAATGGCGACAAAACCCGTCAACCTGCAACGCCCCTTCCAGGTGCGGGTTGTCACCGTGTACGTCCACTGTGCGCTTCGCCTCCGCTCATCGTCTTGCCCGTGGCTGCCGTCGTCTTTGTTGCAGCCTGCCACATATGAAGGTCGAGCGCTTGCCTGCAACCGACCTCGCCGGCTTTATTGGCGGTGCAACATGGCCTGGATTTGCTGGGTGGCCTGGCGGGTACTTTCGGCAAGCTTCTTCACTTCATCGGCGACCACCGAGAAGCCGCGCCCCACCTCACCGGCACGTGCCGCTTCAATCGCAGCATTCAAGGCCAGCAGGTTGGTCTGCTCGGCGATGCTCTTGATGACCCCGACAACAGTCGCGATCTGCGCGTAGGTCGCCTGGTTCTGGGTCAGCATCTGTTCGTGACTGGCCTGTGCACTGCGCTCGTCACTGATGTCGCGCACCGCGCCCAACACACGGGTAAGCACGCCCTGTTCATCACGTACCGCTCGACCACGCTCACGGCACCAGATAAAACCACGGGTCTTGTGCTGCATCCGGTACTCGAACACATACTCGCCGCTACCACCGGGCTTGAGAATCTCCCGATCGAAAACCGCCATGATGTCAGCCAGGTCGTCCGGGTGCGTGATACTGACCTGCGCATCCCAACCATCGGGCAACTCCTGCGGCAGGTAGCCCATCAGTGCACGGAACGGGTTAGAGATACGCATTGAGCTGGAGGGATGGCGCACATCGCCATGGGCGACCGAGATGTCCCAGGTGCCTTCGGTGAGGGTCGACTGCAACAACGCCCAGATCTGTGCCTGTTGAACAAGCGCCTGGGTCTCGTGCTGTTGATCCAGTAACGCGACCTGCAGTGCCTCGCAACGCTGTTGCAGAAGCGTCTGCTGTGCCTGTGCGCTTTGCAGATGGTGTTGTTCCTGATCGAGCCGGGTGGCCAGCTCTGCTGCAGTGGCCTGCGCCTGCGCCAACTGCTGGTCGACCTGTTGGCGCTCGACGCTGAGGGTTTCCAGCGTCGCCCGCAACTGCGGATGGCTGGCCAGCAACGGCGCCTGATGCGCCGCACCGGGCTGGCCGGCAATTATTTGCAGCAAGACCTCAGTCAACTCACCTGCCCAGTGATTGCGTTTGAAAAACATCAGCGCACCGTTTGGCTATCCAGTCGGGGGGAGTGTGAGTTGACCGTATTCCCAGATCGCCGTCTTGCGCCGCCGTGCCAAGGTAGTTGTTCGCCGCTGCCAGGGCGTCAGCTCTTGATCACCGCCTTGAGCACCGTCTTGAAGGTTTCGATCTGCTCTTCGCTGAACTGACCAAACACCTTGTCCTGCTGTTCACGGGCAATCGCCCACAGGGCTTCGGTTTCTTCAATGCCCTTACCCGTCAACACCACCCGCTCATGGTCATCGGACACCAGCCCTTTGCGCTTGAGGTTGGCAACAGCCTCGACGATCTCGCGCTCGGGCATCGCCACTTCGCGCTGCAGGTCAGCAAGGCCCAGCCCCGCATCGTTCTCCAGCACCATCAGCATGCGCGCCTCACTGGTGCGCAAGCCGGTAGACAGTTGCCGCGGCTGGTAGCTGGTCTGATAGGCCCGCAAGGCCTGAGTCATCAGGTAGTACAGGTTATGGCTCAGACGGCCCTGGAAGTTGCTGCTGGGCGGCTGCCCCTCCTCACGCTTGGTCATGCGTGTGTGTGGCAACACCATGGAGTAGGCACCTTGGTGATACAACAGTGGCGAGCGACCGCAATCATCGAACGCCACTACCTTGCCGACCAGAATCCAATGGTCCCCGCCGTCCAGTTGCTGGTACTTCTCGCAACTGAAACGCGCTGAGCAATCCGCGAGCAGCGGTGCGCCACCCTCACCGGCCTCGTAGACGATCCCGGCGAAGCGGTCATCCTTGGGGCGGGCAAAGTTGTTCGACAGGTCGATCTGGTCTGCCGCCAGGATGTTGACCGCAAAGTGGCTGGCCTCCTCGAACACCTCAAGGCTGCTCGAGCGCTTGTCGATGCTCCACAGGATGAGTGGCGGGTCCAGGGACACCGAGTTGAAGCTGTTGGCGGTCACGCCAACTTTGCGGCCGCTGGCATCGGCAGCCGTCACTACGGTGACACCCGTGGCAAAGTTGCCCAGCGCCCGGCGGAAGGCCCGTGCGTCGAAGGTGGTTTCAGTAAGGGTGGACATGCAAGACTCCCGGGCTGTCGCGACGACAGCCTCGTTTGTTGTTATTCGATACGCGTGACGAGAAGAACCGCTGAATCAGACCATCGAAGGATCAGGCTCAAGGCCCATCAGTTCACGGCCGAGGATCTGCGCACAGACATCGTAGTCGGTGTAGGCGTGAGCACCGGTCAGGTGCGCATCACGGAACAGGCGCTGACTTTCATTGCTCTCGAACCACGCACCGCCGCCAGACGCATCCATCAAGCGATCAACCGCTTGAATGCACATCTTTACAGCGTAGCCCTGATTGGTCCGCCAGAATGCCAGGGTGCCGCGGCTTGGGTACTCGTGGCGCTCGCTGTGCTCGGCAATGTCCTGCCAGCTTTTTTCCAGCAAGGCGCGGGCAGCAGCGACCTGATGGGTGGACTCGGCCAGACGCATCAGCGCCGGGGTGGCGGCACCTACGGCAGCACCGGTGTAGGCACGCACGCGGTTACGGGTTTTCTCACGGAAGACCTCAAGCATGCGCTCGGCAATGCCCAGGCTCACGGTGGAGAAGCCACTGGCGAAATACGGGCGATAAGGTGCGTAGAAAATCTTGCTGTCGGGGTACAGGCCAAAGCCGGCGGACTTGCCTTCCATCATGTCCTTGGCCTTCTGGATACGGTGCTCAGGCACGAAGGCGTTGTCGATGATCAGGGTGCGGCTGCCACTGGCGCGCATGCCGACAGCGTACCAGTCATCGCGGATCTGGTAGTCACTGCGCGGCAACACGGCGAAGCAGTAGTCCTGAGTGCCCTCGGCGTTTTTGCGGCGAAAGCCGACAATCGCCCACTCGGCGTGATCGCAACCACTGCTCCAGCCCATTTCACCGCTGAAGGTGACGCCACCTTCAACCTCTTCGGTACGCCCGAACGGGGCGATGCTGCTGCTGGCGGTGGCATCGGGGTTGCTGCCCCAGATCTCCTCCTGCAGTTTGGCCGGGAACATCGCCAACTGATGGCTGTGGGTGCACAGCAGGCTCATGGCCCAGGCGGTGCTGGCACAGGAGCCGGCCAGCAGTGCAATGCACTCGGCAAACTCGGGCAGGGAAATTTCCAGGCCTCCGAACTTCTTCGGCAGAAATGCGCGGTGCAGGCCAGTGCCTTTGAGCAGCGCAATGTTCTCGGCAGGTACGGTACGCGCCTTCTCGGCCTCGTCCGCATTAGCGGCGATGGTTGGCAGAATGGACTTGAGATCTTCCAGCAAGGAGTTTGGCTTTTTCATGGTCTGGCTCATTATTATTGGACCCAAGTGACCTGCCGCGGCCAAAACCCATTTGGCTGCGGCATTGAGCGCTGGACGCAGTAGACCAGGCGCCGCTCACTTACGAATGCCGGGCCAGTATGCGAGGCAGTCTCGCCCAGGAAAATGCACGTTCCAGATGGAAGATTGTACTTTCCATAGCCAACACCCTCTTCAGGCCACACCCGACAGCAGCCACCTGCCTGACCGATGGCAGGCACAGACATGTCGCTGACAGGCAGAGTCAAGATCGCCCCGCCAGCGCCGGGTAAGCTCGTGCCATACGTCTATTTCAGCGCGGCAAGCCGCCGCCTGCTTCCCTGCCTGGAGTCTGCCCAGCATGAGCGATATCGCACTGCTTCCCTCGGTCAACGCCTTCCTTGAGCGCGACCATAGCCTGTACATCGACGGCGGTTATGTCGCCAGCAGCTCAACGAACAGGCTCACGGTGCTGAACCCGGCCACTGGCGAGGCGATTGCGCAGGTCAGCGATGCAACCCAGGCCGATGTCGAGCGCGCCGTCGATTCGGCCAATCGCGGCTTCAAGGTCTGGTCACGCACCAGCCCGGCGGCACGCGCCAGCGTGTTGTTCAAGCTCGCCGACCTGCTGGAGCGCCACCGTGAGGAGCTGGCGCAGATCGAAACCTGCCAATCGGGCAAGATCATCCACATTTCGCGCGCCTTCGAGGTCGATCAGGCGGCCCACTTCCTGCGCTACTACGCCGGCTGGGCAACCAAGATCACTGGCGAAACCATCACCCCGTCGCTGCCCTCCTTTGCTGGCGAGCGCTACAACGCCTTTACCCTGCGCGAACCGATTGGCGTGGTGGTCGGCATTGTGCCGTGGAACTTCTCCACCATGATCGCGATCTGGAAGCTGGCCTCGGCCTTGACCACCGGTTGCAGCATCATCATCAAACCAAGCGAGTTCACCCCGCTGACCATCCTGCGCATCGCCGAGCTGGCCAGTGAAGCGGGCCTGCCTGCCGGAGCACTCAACGTGCTGACCGGCGGCGGCAGTGTCGGCAAGGCGCTGATCGAGCACCCAGGCACCGACAAGGTGTCCTTCACAGGTTCGGTCCCGACCGGCATCGCCGTGGGCCAAGGCGCGATGGGTGCCAAACTGACCCGCGCCACCCTGGAGCTGGGCGGCAAGAACTCGGCGGGCTTTCTGCCTGACGTCGATATGGACAAGGCCGTCAATGGCATGATCGAAGCCGGCTTCCTTCACTCCGGGCAGATCTGCGCCGCCGCAGAACGCTTCTTCGTCCACCGCTCGCAGATCGAGCCGATGATGGACGCGCTGTCCAAACGCCTGGCGCAACTGAAGGTTGGCTCGCCACTGGATGAAAGCACCCAGTTTGGCCCGGTTGCGAACAAGCAACACCAGCAGAAACTGGCCCGGTTCTTCGCTACCGCCCGCGCCGAAAACAGCACCATCATTCATGGCGGCCAGATCAGCGAAGGCCCCGGCTGCTACGTGGAGCCGACGATCATCCTGGCCAACTCGGTGAACGACACCCTGCTCAATGAAGAAACCTTCGGCCCGGTCGCGACCTTCTTCCCGTATGACACCGAAGAGGAACTGCTGGCGCTGATGAACAACACCGCCTACGGCCTGAGCGCCAGCCTATGGACCAACGACCTGTCCAAAGCGCTGCGCCTGGTACCGGAAATCGAAGCCGGCACGGTCTGGGTCAACATGCACACCCTGCTCGACCCGGCCGTCCCCTTTGGCGGAACCAAGTCCTCGGGGATCGGCCGTGAATTCGGTGGGGCCTTCATCGATGACTTCACCGAACTGAAGTCGGTGATGATTCGCTACTGAACGCGGTGCAGGATGAATAATCTGTTGGCACAGGCGCATGACGGGACGGCGCACTAAGTTAATATGTGAACATTATCAGCCGCTGACGGGCGCCTTGTCGTGAACCACCCCCAACCTTCCACGTCGTCTCGCTGGCCCTCCTCGATCCGGGCGCTGCGCCACCGTAACTTTCGCCTGTACTTCGTTGGCCATGCGATTTCCACGCTAGGCACCTGGGTGCAGATGGTGGCGTTGTCCTGGCTGGTCTACCGGTTGACTGATTCCGCAGCGCTGCTGGGTATCACCACCTGCGCCAGCCTGTTGCCGCAGTTGTTTGTCGGCCCGATTGCCGGGGCCTGGATTGATCGCCACGACAAGCGCAGGTTGCTGATACTGACCCAGAGCCTGCTGGGCCTGCAGGCGCTGTTACTGGCGCTGCTGACCTACAGCGGCCACATTGGCGCGAACCTGATCGTGCTCATGTCGTTCGTCCTGGGCGTGCTGAATGCCGTGGACACACCGCTGCGCCAATCGCTGCTCAGCCGTTTCGTCGATGATGTCGACGACCTGCCAAATGCCCTGGCCTTGAATGCCTCGCTGTTTACCTGCTCGCGCTTCGTCGGCCCGCCGCTGGCCGGGCTGCTGCTCGGCATGACCGGCGAGGCGGTGTGCTTCGCCCTGAACGCGCTGTCCTACGGCGCGCTGATCTCCGGCCTGCTGGCCGTGCGCATGAGCGCCGGTGTGCGCGCCAACGGCAGCATGCGCAGTGTCTTCCGCGAAGGCCTGACCTACGCCTTGCAGACGCCATCGGTACGCGGTCTGATTCTCGGCGTACTGATCGTGAACATCACAGCCTCAAGCTACGCCGTGCTGCTGCCGGTGTTCGCCCGGGACATCTTCGCCGGTGATGCCAGGACGCTGGGCTGGCTTTGGGGGGCGGCCGGGTTCGGCTCGCTGCTTTCGACCCTGCTGCTCGCCGCTCACCGGTCCGCCGAACAACTGCAGCGCTTGATCATCGCCACCGCCGGCGCCAGTGCCGTCGCCTTGCTGGTGTTTGCGGCCAGTACCCAGCTGGCACTGTCGTTGGCGGCAATGGCGGTGCTGGGCTTCGGCGTGACGATCAACAACGTCGGCACCAACATCCTGCTGCAGAGCCAGGCACCTGAAGTGCTGCGTGGCCGGGTAGTATCGCTCTACACCTCGACCCGTTTCGGCTTCGACGCCATCGGTGGCCTGCTCGCCGGCCTGCTGGCGGCACGCTTTGGCGGCCCATGGGCCATGCAGATCGCCGGCGCCTTGCTCCTGCTTTACTGCGCCTGGCAACTGCTGGCGCAACGCCGAAGCGCTCGGCAACAGGCACAGGCACAGGCCAGCGAAACGCATTGAGCACGCACCCGGCCGTTTCAACCGATCAATGAACAGACAAGGTCGCGACATGAACGAACTGCTACGCCAGCAACCCACCATCACCCTGCGACTGGCCATGCAGGCGCTGCAAGCGGCCCTGGAAAAAGCCGAAGAAGAACAGGTACGCATCAGCCTGGTCGTGGTCGACCCAAGCGGCCTGCCGATTCACAGCGCGCACATGGACAGGGCGCCCCGGCCATCGCAGGACATTGCCCTGAACAAAGCACTGACGGCCGTGGGCTTCGGCATCGCCACGCAGGGCTGGCAAGCCCGCCTGGAGAAGTGCTCCGAGGGCGTCCGCCAAGGCTTGCCGCTGCAACGCAATATGGCCCTGTTTGGTGGTGGTGCACCCTTCCTGCATGAGGGGCAGGTAATCGGCGCCATTGGCGTTTCCGGTGCCTCCGAAGCCGTCGATGGCCGTTGCGCCGAGGCCGCCGTCGAACGCGTCCGCACGCTGCTCGGCCACTAGACTCAAGGTCAACGGTTACGCCCGTGGCCCGCTTGAAGGCCAAGGCCCGCACCGTCGCCCCAAAGGGTGCATCCTGTTTTACCTCACAACCTTTGTTCCAGGTGGCAGCCATGATCAACATCGAAACGCCAACCTACTACACAGCGACCAGGAAGTACGACCTGCACTTCCCGGACCTGCAAGCCGACCTGGAAGCGGATGTCGTGGTCATTGGCGGTGGCTTTTCCGGTATCAACACCGCACTGGAGCTGGCCGAAAAAGGCATCACCAATACCGTTGTGCTGGAGGCACGCTACCTGGGCTTTGGCGGCACCGGGCGCAACGGTGGGCAGATCATGGCGGGCATTGGCCACGACCTGGAAAAGATCAGGCAGGATGTCGGCGAAGCGGGCCTGCGCTCGATCTTCGAGATCAGTGACCTCGGTGCCGACATCATCAAGGCGCGTATCGCCAAGTACGCCATCGACGCGGACTTCTGCCACGGCTATGGCTACATGGGCTTCAACCGCCGCCAGGAAAAGACCCTGCGCAGTTGGGAAACAGCGTTCAAATCCCTAGATTCAAAACACGAGATCCGCTTCATGGCCGGCGCCGAGGTCAAGCAGATCATCGGCTCAGACGCCTACAGCAGCGCCCTGCTGCATATGGGCGGCGGCCACGTGCACTCCTTGAACCTGTTGCTGGGGGAAGCCCAGGCACTGGCCAGTCATGGCGTAAAGATCTTCGAGTACAGCCCGGCACTGGAGGTGTCCTACGGCGAACGGATCACCGTGCGCACGGCCAAAGGGTCGGTCAAGGCAAGCAAACTGCTCTGGGCCTGCGACAGCTTTCTCAACAAGCTGGAACCCGAACTGCACAAGAGCACGATCAACACCTATGCGTTCCAGATGATGACCGAGCCGCTGTCGGACGCACTGATCCAGCGCATCAGCCCCATCCGGGGGGCCTACAGCGACATTCGGCCGATCATCGACTACTACCGCGTCACCCGTGAAAATCGCCTGCTGTTCGGTTCAGCCACACCGTTCATCGAGCACATCCCGCTTGACCTGAAAGCCTGGAACCGCAGGCTGATGCTGAAGATTTTCCCGTACCTGAAGGACGTCAACATCGACCTGGCCTGGGGTGGCCCGATGGCCTGCAGCCCTAACCTGTTCCCGCAGATCGGCACCCTGCCCGGCCGTGCCAATGCCTTCTTCGTACAGGGCTACTCGGGCTTTGGCGTCACCCCCAGCCATATCATTTGCAAGGTGTTGGCCGAGGGCATGAGCGAAGGCTCAGCGCGCTACGACTTGATCAGTTCGGTCAGACGTATTCAGGTGTATGGCAAAGATCATTTCCGGCCACTGCTGCTCAGTGCCGGCAAAAGCTGGCACCAACTGTCAGGCTTCTGGTCTGGCCGCCGTTAACCCCCTGCTGCGGACGAAGACTGCACCATGCCTGCCTACACCGAAGCACTCGGCCAACACTGCCTGCACGCCTTCAGCCAGCAGGTACCCACGTCGCTAGGGGCGTTCTATCGCATCGACACGCAGCTACAAGCCTGTGATTTCCAGCTATTGGGCATGCAAGCGCCCATGCACCAGACCTACCTGGAGCACTACCGTCACCTCGACCCACTGCAACCCAGCAACTGCATGGCCATCGGCTTGCCGGTGGTGTCGCTGCGCCAAGGCCTGGCTTACCAAAGCGAGGCGAGCGGCAGCCAGTACCAGCGCTTTCTCAACCAGCATCAGGTGGTGGACGTGGTCGAGATAATTGCCCACGTCGATGGCCGCCCGGCCGCCGGCCTGTCGTTGTTGCGCTGCAGCGGTCTGGGCCTGTTCCAGGCGCACGAACTGCAAAGCCTGTTACCGCTGCACGGCCTGATGCAACTAGCGGCGCGTCAGTTGCCAAACACGCCGAGGGATGATCGCCTGCAACGGTTGACCCCACGCGAACGCGAGATAGCCATGCTGTTACAGGAAGGCGTGAGCAACAAACAACTGGCGCGCCATCTCGACCTTGGCCTGCCAACGGTGAAAACCCACCTGATCAACCTGTTCCGCAAGGTCGGCGTGAAAAACCGCACCGAGTTGGTCGGGGCACTGTTCCTCCCGGAAAACACTGGAACTCAACCCTCTGGTTGATACCGCCGTGCGCCAGCGGGAGGCACCATCCGTGCATCTTCCACCGCACGAGCAACCACCATGAATACCCCCCACTCAGACTGGATCACTGTAGGCGCCCTGGCCGAGGGCTTCGCCCCCGAAGCGTTTATCCTGCCGCAGCTCGCCGAACTGGCCGGCAAGCAGTTCAACCTGTTCTTCGCCAATGGCTGGGAAATCGTCCACCGCTTCGACGCCGAACAGCTGCACTGGGCCGCCGCCGACGGCCACTCCAGCGGCAGTGCCAGTTACCGCGCGACCTCGATACGCCCGGGGATCTACCTGGTGGATTTCCTCAAGAGCGAGCACGGCCAGGACTGGTCGATCTCGCTGGTACTGGACACCCTGACACACTCCTTTACCGCCGTTATCGGCCGTCTGCCGCGTGAACCAGAAACCCATGAGGGCCTTTACCACCTGGCCCTGGCCGGGAAAAGCCTGACCCGCGTGGACGCACAATTTTTCCACGGCAGCCTGGACACACCATGGCGCGAAGGCAGTTGCCCGCATGCACCGACGCAAGAACTGGTCGGTATCCGCAACTGCTACCGCTACAGCCCGACCGAGGTCTACGAGCACATTTACCTGAACGAACACTACTACGCCTGGCAGTGCCTGAAAGGTGTCGAACAAGGCCTGTGCGACACCGACCGCGCGCACTACTACAAGATCGCCGATCAGCTCTACCTGTTCGTCTGGCGCGAGAAGATCGTGCCAACGCTGGGCCTGGTGATGATCGACCTGATAAACCACCGCAGCGACGGCAAGATTTTCGGCTATGCCGGCGGTAGTTTCGATGAACTGTCGAACTTCCCGGTGTCCTCCTACTGCAACCTGGTCAACACCACGGTCCACGCGCATGACTAAGACGATCCTGATTACCGGTGGCGGAACCGGGATCGGTGCAGCCTGCGCGCGACGCTTGGCCGACCAGGGCGCCAACCTGGTGCTGGTCGGTCGTCGCCGGGAAGCACTGGAACAGGTCGCTGCCGCAACGGGCGCGCTGGTGCTGGTCGGTGATGCCGCCAGCAGCCAGGCCTGGGCCGGTTTCGTCGAGCAGATCCGCAAGCGCTTCGGTGGCCTCGACGCACTGATCGCCTGCGCCGGTGGTCATGGCCTTGGCGCGGCACTGGGCACCTCTGACGACGGCTGGCATGCAGCGCTGCGCAGTAACCTCGACAGCGCCTTCCACAGCGCCCGCGCCTGCCTGCCGTTGCTGATCGAGCGACGCGGCAGCATCGTCCTGATGGGATCGATTGCCGCTCTCGCTGCGGGCCCGAAGGTGTGCGGCTATACCACTAGCAAGCACGCGCTGATCGGCCTCAACCGGTCACTGGCGCGCGACTACGGCCCTCTGGGCGTGCGGGTCAATTGCGTCTGCCCAGGCTGGGTGCGCACGCCCATGGCCGATGAGGAAATGCAGCCATTGATGCAGCACTACCACGAAGACCTGGAGGCGGCCTACCGTCGGGTTACCGCCGATGTGCCACTGCGGCGCCCGGCCAGTGCCGACGAAATCGCCACGCTTTGCCAATTTCTGATCAGCGACCAGGCCTCGATCATCACCGGGGCGGTCATTGCCGCGGACGGCGGCTCAAGCATCGTCGATGTGCCGACCCTGGCCTACACCCACCTGGAGGGTGCCTGATGAGTACACACTTCGACTTCAGCGGGCAGACCGTACTGGTCACCGGTGGCGCACAAGGCATAGGCCGCAGCATCGTCGAGGGCTTCGCCGCCAGTGGTGCCAAGGTGTTGATCGCTGATCTGAACCTGGCTCAGGCGCATGCCTTGGTGGCTTCATTGCAGGCCGAAGGTCGATCGGCCGAAGCCATTGGCATCGACCTGGCGGACCCCGGGGCAATCTTCAGCCTGCTCGCACGCCTTGAGCGGCTGGATGTGCTGGTGCATAACGCAGGCTACTTTCCCCTGACTCCGTTCGCCCAGATCACCCCCGAGGTCCTCCAGCGCACACTGGCGGTGAACCTCTCGGCACTGTTCTGGCTGACCCAGGGCGCCCTGCCACTGTTCCAGCGCCAGGGCGCCGGCACTGTCCTTGTGACCTCATCGGTCACCGGTCCCCGTGTCGCCTTTCCGGGGCTGAGCCACTACGCCGCGTCCAAGGCTGGGGTCAACGGTTTCATCCGCAGCGCGGCATTGGAGCTGGCCGCCTGCAACATACGGGTCAACGGAGTCGAACCGGGCATGGTGCGTACACCTGCAATGGCCAACCTGGGCGATGAAGCACTCAATGTGCGCATTGCTCAGGGTGTTCCCCTGGGTCGTCTGGGCGAACCGCAGGACATCGCCAACGCCATGCTGTTCCTGGCCTCGGAGCGGGCTGCCTACATCACCGGGCAAACCCTCATTGTCGACGGCGGTGCAACGCTACCTGAAACCCAGGCCTCAGCCCCGCAACATCCTTGAGCAACACGCGACCGTGGCGGCAGCCGAGCAACTGCCGACACTGGCCGCCGGGATCAAGGGCACTGGCAGCCACGAACAAGACTTGCCCCCCACAACAACGCGCTAATAGCCCGTCGCCAGCCAGCACGCGACGACGATCTTGTCTGAACAAGGTAGTCCTTCAATCAAAAAACGCAGCCGTCCGTGCTACGAAGAAAAAACGAGGGAGAGTTTCATGGGTAAAAAAATTCACCTGTTGCCGTGGGTACAGGCCATCGGCCTGAGCGTCGCCACACTCGCCGCCAGCCAGACCGCCACGGCTTACGCACTGTATGCCGACGACGACACGCACCTGAACGCCGACTTTCTCGCGGTCTATGGCCTGTTCAACAGCCGCAAGAACTACGATGGCACAACGGGTGGCTCCACCTGGCGGGAAGGTTTCATCAAGTACGGCATCAGCGGTGATCAAGGGCTGGGCGGCAACGGTACGGCCTATGGTGCACTCAACTGGGTCAGTTCGGGCACCTGGGGTGACGGCGACGCGGCAGGCAATACCGACGGTTCCGAACGCACCACCAAGATTGAAGACGCCTACCTGGGCTGGCGTTCAGCCGATCTGTTCCCGGTGCTAGGCAAGGACGGTGTCGATATCTCCGCAGGCCGCCAGGTGGTCAAGATCGGCAGCGGCTTCTTGCTTAACGACGACGGCCCGAACCTGGGCAACGGCCCGGCTGACGGCGCACTGAACCGTGGCGGCGCTTACTACCTTGCCGCCCGTCATGCCTTTGACCGCACCGCCGTATTGCGCCTGGGAGGCAAGGACGGCCTGCATGGCAGCATGCTCTGGCTCAAATCCGACAACCGCGCACAGGCCGAGACCGAACTGGCCGCCGGCACCCTGGACTACACCGCTGACGTCGGCACCCTGGGCCTGACCTGGATTCATGGCCTGGGTGTCAGCGAGCAATGGGCCAGCGACTTCCAGAAGCAACGTGATGGCATGGATGTCTACAGCCTGCGCGGCGAAGGCAACGCAGGCATCGAAAACGCCAGCTTCGCCTTCGAGTACGCCTGGCAGGACAAGGACGCTGGCGCCGAAAAAGCCTGGTACACCGAGGCCGGCTACACCTTTGCCGATGTCGCCTGGGCACCGAAGTTGACCTACCGCTACAGCCGTTATTCCGAAGGCTGGGACCCGCTGTTCAACGGCCTGAGCACCGGCTACGGCACCTGGTTCCAGGGTGAAGTGGCCGCCAACTACTCCGGCCCGTTCAACAGCAACACCGGCGTGTACCACGTTGGTCTTAAGGCCAACCCGCTGGAAAACGTCACCGTCGGCGCGCTGTACTTCGACTTCAACACCCTGCACAAGAGCAATGCGCTGAACCTGGACGCTCGCGAACTGGACCTGTACGTCGAATGGGCGGTCAACGAGCACCTGGTGATCAGCCCGCTGGTTGGCCTGTACCAACCCAAGAAGGATGAAACCAACGGCGGCAACCAGGTGGGCGGCAACGGCACCAACGTCTACAGCCAACTCACCGTGGCCGTTCCGTTCTAACGACTCCACATGACCACCGCACACATCGAGCGGTGGTCGCATCCAGAGGGCTGGGTACGTTGCAGGTCAGCGTGGCACCAACAAGCCGGGCTGGATTAAAACCGCCAGAAGCGCCATCCTCCACGCCTTTTTCAAGCGACGCTCTCACGTTACGCGCGTAGACCGAGGAACAGCCCCATGCACACCCATCCCCTAGACGCCACTGACTTCACCTTTATCGAAGACACCTTGCTGAAGTACGGCGATGATCACTCAGTGCTCAACCCCTCCGAACTCGACGGCTACTTCACCGCGCTGGTCTCCAGCCCTGTGCAGGTGGACATCGCCGAGTGGTTCCCGGCCATCTGGGGCGGGCAAAACCCGGACTGGGAAAGCCCTGAGGAGTGCAGGCAGTTCATTGAGTTGAGCGTACGCCACATGAACACGCTGGCCTCGCAATTGGCCCTCGACGCGCAAGCCTTCAAGGCACGCTTTGAACAGACCGAACACCAGGGCCAGGCACTCACGCTGGCTGAAGAATGGTGCTTCGGTTACCTGCGCGGGGTCGCCGTAGGCAACTGGCCTGAGCTGCCAGCACCTCAAGCCGCACTGTTCCAGGCGATCAGCACCTGCGCCGAACAAGACAACTTCGAACTTCCGGCAGACCTGGATGTGCTTCGGCACCGCTTGCAGGTAGAGGCCATCGAGCCGGCTGCCCGCGCACTGCATGACTACTGGGTTGCTCAGCGCCAGGGGTGATTGGCCTGGTTAAGGCAGCCCCCCACTCACGAAAAGCGACTGAAAGGACCGCGCAAGACCATAGTGCAGTCACTTCAGCCCTTGGAGTGATTGAACTCACTCGATCAACCACATCACGCACCCCAAAAAACGCCGTTTCCTTTTAAAGACAAACGGCGCTATTTCTTTACATGGACAGCGTTAGGCACAAGCCGAGCGTTCAAACACTCTGTCGCCAGCCCCACTGTTAAGGCTGAACACCAGCAATTTTTTCCAGGCGAATCGGATAGCCTTGGCCTGGCTGAACAACCGTTTCAGTCTCTACGGTCTGGACCACACGGCCAGTTGCATCCTTGGTAACTGCTACAGATTTGCTATAGGTGCTCTGTACCACGCAGCCGGTCACGGATGCAGCGACAGCGGCTGTGAACACCAATGCTAAAGCAGACTTCATGCGGGATCTCCTTCCCAAAGTGATTGTGGCGCCCACTTTATCAGCATCAGAACTCGGCAGGCACTCAAATAGTGGCCAATTGCCAAAAACCAAAAACAACCGCCTCCCGTCCCTCTACGAAAAAGCCCCGCAGACGTTGATCTGCGGGGCTTTTGAAGCCAGGAACTCAAGCAGCAAACTGCAATGCTCAGCCAGACGTTCAGGTCAGCGCATCAGTCCTGAAGACCTTCCATCAATTTCAATGCGATTTTTTCGATCCCGACGTCCCTGCTTTGCTCAACCCCTTCGAATTGTGGTCGCCTGGGGTAGACGTCGAAATTGCAGTGGCTTTAGTGACACCGCGCGTATCTTTGGAATGGGCAATGCCAGACGTCGTGGTGCCATGGCCGCGATCACTATTGCGATCACTGCCGAAGTGGTTGCCGCTTGTGCCATGGTCGCGAACAGCCTTGCCGGCATGATCAGCGTCCAGCCCTTTACCACGACCGTTACTGTCAGCGTTGCCGGCGTGGCCTGAACCACTGTGACCACCACCATTGCCATTGCCGCCGCCATGACCACCACCATTACCGCCACCGTGACCACCACCATCCTTCGCATAAGCGGAGCCCATGATGGACAGGCCAGCAGGGAGCAATGGGGCCGCTGCAAGCGCCATGACGCACGACATTACAGCAACGAGACTCTTGTTTTTTAAACGCATGATGGCTTCCGTGAAGGTTGATATTGCACGTCCTATGACGCGCCAACCGCTCAACAGTTCACGCCTACGCGACGGACGGATGCGCTTTGTGACGGTGATCACTGAATCGTCAATCGAAAGCACCGTTGATGACCTCATAAATGAGCCCGGTTGCCAGCGTAACCAGGATCAGGTCAGTACCCGCCTGCTGCCACTCGTACCCATCATAGTGAGGCAACCTGCCAATCAGCCGACCATCCAGCTTTTTAGCGATTCCCGGCGGAAGCGGCTTACCACGGGCCAGGTTCTTTTGTATGCCAGGTGGCAAGGCTGGCCCTGGGCTCCAGTAATCTCGATAGCCACCAACGATGCCCAGGACACTTGCCCGGTTGATGCTGGGGCCATTATGCCAGTCACTGCCTCCTGAGTTTTTTCCGTTGTTGCCATGACCGCCCTGGTTGCCGTAGTCCTGGCTATTGTGCGGGTTTCCCTTGCCCCCACCTTGCCCTTTGCCATTACCAGGATCAGCCACAGCCGTGGCAGGGCCGGAAACCAGCGTCAAACAGGTAACCGCTGCAATCAACGCGCGAGATCTGAACATATCCGTACTCTCAGAAAGTGATGATCCTCTGGAATGTAGACGCTCCAGAGGATTTTGGTTCCATAAACACTCGCTCATCACGTACGGCGGCGCATCGACTGCTACTTCTGAGAGAGCGCAGCAATCGACATACCCGACGCGACAAAGGTCAGCCCCGCCCCCACGTTCAGCCCATTGACGAGTCGCGGTCGCTGACGCAGGCACTGCGATAGCGCTGTGGCAAACACACCCATGAGCGCAAATCCCACCGCGGTGAGCGCAGCGAACCCTATGCCGTACACCAACATCTGTATGGTCACTGAGCCCCGTTGGGGCTAGAAAAGCCTTGCGGCGCAGGCAAGGAATTGCAGCGTTGCCCTTAGGTGAGCAGCATTGCCTGCCAGCTGTTTGCACGCAAAACGTTCAAACCAAGTAAGGCTCAAACAGGCTCCGCACATTCACCCGCGCCTTCAGCTTCGCGGCCAACAGGTACAAGCCTCCCACCTTGCGATGCAGAAACAGTACATCCACCGGCGGTGAGCCCCAGAAGTCGCGATCGGCGCCCAGTTGCCACCCAGCATCGCGCAGGCGTACGGCGAGGTCAGAGGCCGCAAAGTCATAGGCGCCATGATGCCGCAGCGGCTCGCAGGCCTGGGCGATCAGGTCGGTCAGCAACGCTCGATGTCTGGGCAGGGTTTCAGGCTGAAAGTAGCCGATGTCCAACGCAGCGTCGGCGATGGCGGCGCGGTCTTCACGCAGGCCTGCAATCAGCAAGCGACGAAACGCCTCGGTGCTGTTGCGGGCATAACGGCGCGTGGCGCCGAAGTCGAGCAACACCATCCGGCCGGTATCCCGCTGATAGCGGTAATTGGCAAAATTGGGGTCGGTCTGCACGCACTGGAACTCGAACACCTCGCGCATAAGCAGGCCGAACAGCAACGCGATGATACGGTCGCGCTCTGCCTGAGGCGCGTCCTCCAATGACTCCACCGCGACCCCATCGACGAAGGACATCACCAGAATGGTTGGCGAGCTGTACTCGGTGTACGCACGAGGAACCAGAAAGTCAGGACTGTCGGCCAACAGTTGATGAAAGTGCAGTAAGTGCTCGGCTTCTTTGAGGTAATCCGCTTCGTCCTGCAGTTGACGCTTGGCCTCTTCGAGCAGCGGCGCAACGTCCATGCCTTTAGGCAGCAGCCCAGAGATGCTCAGCAAGGTAGCAACGTTGTCCACATCGCTGGAAATGCTCTCGCGCACGCCTGGGTATTGCACCTTGATCGCCAGGCGTTGGCCGTCTTTGCCTTGCGCCGCATGAACCTGGCCGATGGACGCCGCCGCCAATGAGGTAAAGGAAAACCGTTCGAAGCGCCCTTCCCAGCCCTTGCCCCAGCTTTCGTTGAGAACTGCGACCAGCTGGCTCATGGGCATCGGATGCGCGTCCGAGCGCAGACGGGAAAGGATGTCGCTGAGCTCGCGCGGCAACAAATCGCCTGCGTCCATCGACAACAACTGCCCGACTTTCATGGCGGCGCCACGCAGTTGCGACAGCTGATTTGCCACGCGTTGTACATTGCCAGGCGTCAACAGCAGGTCACTGAGCGCCGGACGTTTGCCTTGTGCCAACTGCCGAGCGCCTTCGGCCAGCATGCCGCTCGCAACGCCCGAGGCCAAGCTGCCAAAACGTATCAGCCGCGACAAGCGACTGCCCGGCACAGACGACGAACCGGGCTCTCGCGGCTTCATGAGTGGGTCGCCATAACGACCGCCCCAAGCAGCAGGCAGAGGCTCGCCACGCAGGTCAAGCGCAATCGCATCGGCAGGTACCAGTCAGGCAGGCTAATAACCCGAAACAGCTGCCGGTCCTGCCAATAGTGGACAACAAACCCGACGATCAACAGCAAACATCCCCAGGACACCGGCAGTAACGTGGCAGCCCACGCGACAAGGGCCGGGATGACGCTCCAGATGAACCGGTCGCGGCGCTGCTCGGCGCTCAGGTCTTGCACGGTCATGGCGAAGCCCCAGTGCAAGGCGCCAACGAAGCTCAGAATAACCGCGCCGTAGGTGACCAGCGCCACCGACCACAACGGCCGATATTCAAGAGAAAACGGAAGCAGCAGCGCCAGTGCAATAAACGGCAGCAAGCCGCCATAACCCAGCAGAGCAACGTGCCGTGGCGGCAAAGTCGAAGAGAACAGGTTCATTTGAACTCCTTATCAGTGGCAGACATTTAAGACTGTAGGCCCAAAAGCCCCGACGTGACTCCAGCGCATGCGTTCAACCCGCATCCAAATGAGCAGCTGTATCCTCCAAAAAACACAGGTCTGTCACTACTGGGCACGGAACCCTCTTGCTAACGTACCGTTCCCCCCTGTTTCGAATGGACTCCTCATGCGCCTTAAACTCTACCAAGTCGATGCATTTACTTCCGAAGTCTTCTCCGGCAGTCCTGCAGCCGTAGTCCCCCTTGAGTCTTGGCTTCCCGTAGAGATGATGCAGTCAATTGCGATTGAAAACTCGCTACCGGAAACAGCGTTCTTTGTCCGTAACGCGCACGGGCAGTATGAGATTCGCTGGTTCTCACCACTCACCGAGATCAACTTCTGCGGCCACGCAACCTTGGCCAGCGCTTTTGTGCTGTTCAACCAACCGGGTGCCTCCAAATCCATCACGTTCTGGGCCAAAGCGGTTGGAGAGATCCCGGTGACACAGTTACCCAGCGGTGAGATCGAGTTGAATTTTCCTGAGCTCGCGCCTCAGCCGCTTGTTGATGTGCCTGCCCAATTGGTGGAAGGTCTTTCGATCACGCCCAGCGAATATTGGGTCAACCGACAAGCCTACTTTGCCATCTATGCCGATCAACAGCAGGTCGAGACCGTGGTGCCACAACTCGACAAATTGATCAAATTAGGCCCGCGTGATGTGGTCGTGACGGCACCAGGTGAGCAGTACGACTTTGTCTCGCGCTACTTCTGGCCAGCCAACGGCGGTGACGAAGATCCGGTCACCGGATCCATTCATGCGGGGTTGGCACCCTTTTGGGCAGAGCGTTTGCAGAAATCGCGATTGTTAGCGCTGCAGGCCTCACGCCGACGCGGTGTGCTGGACTGCCGCGTTGAAGCAGGCCGGGTGTTTGTATCAGGGCACGCGGTGCAATATCTAGAGGGGAGCATTAGCGTGTAAAGCGGCCGGAAATGTAGCCGCCATTAGCGAAAAGCGCCGTTGCGCGCCACACATAACAGCATCACCAACTGTGGCGCGCAAGCGTGGGCATTTACGCAAGCGCGAGGCTCTGAGAACCCGCCGGAAACGCTGACTACTTGGCCTGCAACCGAAGGTTATTCAAGTGCTCAAGGGAGGCCATCTTTTCCGCTGTGCCTGCCGGCCCATCGCTCCCCATGATGGACGCATACGCGTCCTCGTACACCTTCGCAACAATCTGGGCATTCTCGGAGTGTTTCAGGAAAGCCATCAGAAGGTGTTCTACCGCATCGACTTGCGCTTGATTCAGGCTCACAACAACCTCCTTGGCCCGGCCCAATGCCGGTTACCCGTAATAACCCATCCAACCTCAAATAGCCACCCGGGTGAGCGGCTGAGGACTGTTCCGGATGCGGTGAAAATACTCAACGAGAAGCGATCAGAACTGGCGAACAGCCCTACAGGCCGCATGCCACTGGGGTGTTCCCGTCGAGTGTTGGAACCGAAGAGATATCAAATAGACATCACTGTGATAGCCTTGGCGACTCCACGTTAAGCGTCAAGGATCTAGAATGAAAAAGCTTATTCTGGTTGCGGCACTGGCTGCCTTTGGACCCGCCATGGCCTCTGCATCCAGCAATGTTGGCCAGTGCGTCTACCCTAAAACGACCGTTGCCAAAGATGGAAGTCTGAAGTTCAAGCAAAACGTTGTGATTTTCAGCGAACCCAATGCTCAGGCTGGCAATTCTGTCCTGAAGACGTTCAGCGCATTCACCATTGGCGCAGAAGCAAATGGCTTTGTGCAACTACTGACGGTTCCTGATTACGACGCCGCTGACCCGGAGCGCGATGCAGGTAAAGTGTTTGGATGGGCGAAGATGAAAGACTTCGACTTTCAGGCTCTGCGCAACTGCACCTGATTGACGCTCTGCTCAGCCAGGCTGCTTACGGCTGGCTGAGCGAAGCACACCGCCGACATCAGCGATTCGGCTATGGCTACCTGGCTGTTGCTCAAACCAACGACTGGAACCTACATGAATAGCCTGGATAAAGCGTTGGCGTTTCAAGCGCTTCATTCGCGCAGACAACCCCTTGTCCTGCCAAACCCGTGGGACGCTGGCAGCGCAAAAATTCTGACGTCCATGGGGTTTGAGGCATTGGCGACGACCAGTGCTGGTCTGGCATTTAGCCTGGGCCGTCGGGATGCGGAAGGCGCTGTGTCGCGCGAGGAAGTACTTGCCAATGCTCAAAGCATCGTCGAAGCAACCCATTTACCTGTCAGTGCCGACCTTGAAAACGGATTTGGAGACTCACCTGAGGAGGTTTCCGAAACTATCCGCATGGCTGCTGCAATTGGTCTCGTTGGTGGTTCAATCGAAGACGCCACGGGTAACCCGCAAGCGCCAATCTACGCATTCAACCATGCGCTGGAGCGAGTTATTGCGGGTGTTGAGGCTGCACGCAGCCTGTCACTGCCTTTTGTATTTGTGGCGCGCGCTGAAAACTTCAGTGCCGGCGTACATGACCTGGACGACACCATTCGCCGACTCATTGCATTTGAGCAGGCTGGAGCCGATGTCCTCTTCGCCCCTGGTCTGCCCGATTTGAATGCTATCCAGCGGGTTTGTGAGGCGTTACAAAAACCGGTCAACGTGGTGATGGGCTTGGCAGGCTCTACGTTCACCGTGGATGAGCTTGCAGCGGTTGGCGTTCGAAGAATCAGCCTCGGTAGTTCATTGGCCCGGGCCGCACTGGGTGAGTTTATCCGCGCGGCGCAGGAGGTAAAAACCATGGGGACGTTCACTTTCGCCAGTAACGCCATCAGCTTCCAAGAGGCCAATTCGCTCATGGCCCCCGCCAGGAAATCTGACTAGGTTTGCGTTGTAATCAGGCTAGGCAGAGAACGACCCTATGCGGGTGTGCGGGCTACCGGTGTCCAGGCCTGCCCAAAGGCTGCCCTGGCTGCAGTGAATCGTGTTTCTTTGGCACAAAAAAGCTCCGTTCGATGACGGAGCTTAAAAAAGATAAGAATTAACCAAATGACTTGAACTCGTACTTGGCAACGTTCGCTCTCATGTCGTCAAGCAGGTCATGGCCTTTCCATGTGAGTGAGATCAACGTCTCAACGCCTGCAGCATCCAAGGTGTACTCCACGAACGCTTCCTTGATGATGAGCTGGAGTGCATGGGTGCCTTGTTCCTTTTTGGCGTGATCATGAATGTCCGAGCCAAGCGCTCCCTTCAGGGCATCCTCTTGAAGAACCCCTTTTCTGTTGGCCCGTTCAACTTGCTCAAGAAGCCCCTTGATGTAGTTCCAATTCCGCTTCATATTCACGTTCTCTTCTGCCATCTCAGGTCAGATGAGAATAGTCAGAGGGATGGAAAACACATACAAAAAGCCGACGCGGTGGTCGGGTTTTTCATGCCAGCCGCCGAGCGGGAACGCAATAGGCCCTCAAGCGGCCCTCTGTAGCAGCAAGCTAAAGGCTGGCATTCTTGTCGTCATTGAGGGATGACGAGGTTCCGCACGACTCTCCAGACATACTTCAGGATGTGAGGGGAGATTTTTTTGAAGCCGCTGCCCCCTGGATACCCAATTAAGCCGCTTGACGAGAATTGCCGGCCGGTCGGCATCGTTGTGGGCGCTGCAGAGTCTCTAAAAATGCCAAAAAAGAAGCCGCCAACAGACACCGCCACAGCAACCGCTGCTGACATTGAAAGATCCATTCAGGCACTGAACAAAATGGCTGAACGCCTTTGGGGGGATGGCCGCGAGGCCGAGGCGAAAGCCCTCCTCGATGCCTTGGATGCGTTAAACCGGGCGCTGGATCGGATCAGGATTGGCGAAAGCCGCAGGGCTGTGACGCTGCACTAAGGAAATAAGCGTTAAACCGGTTTCCACAGACGCCCCAGCAACGGGCAACTACCAAACGAAGTAAACCCGTCTTCACGGGCTTTTCACTGCCCTGTCATCCGCTCGTAACACCGTCAGAACACAATGGGGTCAGCCAAAGGGATTTGGCCCCGTCTACAGAGAGCCTGGCCAAGCGCCGGGCTTTTTTGTGCCTGCTACGTTTCCTTCGAAACGGAGGAAACACCATGCCAGACGATCCAATCCCCGCCCTTCTCTAACGCCTCAATCGACGCCATCACCCCTGCCATGGTTGCCCAGTACAGAAAGCCCTCAAAATGAGAAAGTTTGGGACTGCCCTCTAAAAGTTTTGGGACTATCGGTTTTCCAGCCCACAACGAAAAAGCCCCGCAGGAGGACTTACAGGAAGGACCTTGAAATATGGACAACCCCATCTTGCAGACAGTTAATTGTCTGACCCACTTATTGAACGTACAGGTACCGGTTTGCGTACAGCATTGGACAGAACCAGCGAGGTTGTGACTGAACCATGGACAGCCAGCGCATCGACTATGGACTCCAAGTCAGCGGGTTGAGAAAACGCGCAGCGAACGATGAAGCAATCCTCCCCGGTGATCCTGTCTGCTTCTAAGACTTCAGGTATATCGTTAAATAAATCCAGGTAATGTTTGATGTGCTGATGGGTTGTGCGAACGCGTAGGATTGCTTGCAGACCTAGTCCTACCTTACGCAAATTTATTCGAGCGCAATAACCTTCTATGACACCAGCAGCTTCAAGCTTCTGGACTCGCTCGCTCATAGCTGGCTGCGAAAGCCCAATGCGTTTACCCAACGATGCCAGACTTTGCCGTGCATTTTTTTGTAGAGCCTCCAGAATCTGCAGGTCTTTGCTATCAAGCCCCATGCGCCCTCCCCGCAGAATAATCCGATGAGTCATCGGTCAAAGGTACTTCATTTCAAATGACTTGCCATCCAAGGTCGATGCCTCATTCGCTACATTTTGCGGACACCACTTCCGAGAAACAAGAAATGACACCTTCAATATTGCTTCTACCAGGCATTGGCAATTCCGGACCAGGGCATTGGCAAACAATATGGGCCAACAGCGATACCTCTATGGAGTGTATCGAGGGGCAAGATTGGAAGCGCCCCGTTTGCGCAAAATGGGTCGATAATCTGGAGGCTGCTATTCGCCGAACTGGACCTAACACGGTGTTGGTAGCCCATAGTCTCGGCTGCTTGCAGGTTGCCCATTGGGCGCAGAGTAGACACACAGCGATCCGAGCCGCCTTGCTGGTTGCCGTACCTGACCCTGATCGCCCCACTTTTCCAAACAAGGCGCTGGGGTTTAGTCCGTTAGAGCTGAAGCGTTTCGCATTCCCTAGTGTTGTTGTCGCAAGTACCAACGACCCCTATGCAGATACAGACTTCAGCTTGCGATGTGCTGATGCCTGGGGCAGCCGTCTGGTGAACATCGGAGACCAAGGACATATCAGTTCGGCCAATGGGTTCGGTGATTGGCCTCAAGGTAGAGCATTGTTGAAAGAGCTTCTTGCAACCTCGACTCAGCCCTTAGACGATGTGCTTTAAAGAGCGAGGCTCAACGAACACGCATGAGCGAGTCCGCGAGCATCTTGAGATGCTGACAGACAATGCCGATGTCATTACCCGGCTTACGATTGACTTGGTTACCGGGTGTAAGCCAGAGGAAGAAGCTGACCCGAAGCGGTTATAGACTGTCTGGCATATACCATGTGTAAAATTTGTTTTGCCAATATTCAAAGGAATGATCGAATGATTACTTGTCACGTCAGGTACGTAATTGACCCTTACGTCTTCTTGGAAGTGGAGGGGCGAAAAACAGCCTGGGCCTGCTGCTTGAGCGAATCATGCGCAGGACCAGCGAGCACCTTTCGCCGTTCTTCATTGTCAACGAGCACGGCAAGCGTATGAGCTGGCCTATGTTGCGCAACCGGTGGGCAGACGCCCGTGAGGCCGCCAAGGTGAAGGCCGAGGTCGAGAAGAAGCCGGACCTCGCCAACCGGATCGCCCAGTTCCAGTTCCGCGATATCCGACCGAAGGCAGCGTCGGAGATCAACGATCTGAGCGATGCGAGCGTGCTGCTGGGACACTCGATGGAAGGCATTACCGAGCGCGTTTACCGCCGGGTCGGCGCCATCGCCAAGCCCTCGAAGTAGGAAAGTTTCGGAACTCCGCCCTCAAAGTTTCGGAACTCTTGGCTTTCCGCACCACAACGAAAAAGCCCCGCAGACGTTAATCTGCGGGGCTTTCAAATATGGAGGCCGAGGTCGGAATCGAACCGGCGTAGACGGATTTGCAATCCGATCGTAAAAACTAACAAATTCAATAGGTTACAGATAAATTCATTCCGCATCACTGGTTGTTCAGCACCTCTGTAAGCCGCTGAATACGCGGGCACTGAATTTAGTTGCGGAACGGATTTTCACCCCCTCAAATCTAGTCACTTCTGCTTTCAAAAGCGAGGTTACGCTTGGCTGGTCTGTCGAGGCGCCGGCATTTTTGCCTGAAGCTATAGAGCCCTTCAGCATCGCACCCGGACGCATCGACACACCAATGATGGATTGGGCATGCTCTTGACCTAGACCGCGGATTACGGGGCCTACAGCGTAGCACTAATGCATCAGTACCATTTTGGTACCACGCATCTTCAGAAAAGTTTGCATTCCTCTCAGGGCCGGCGGATTGACACCACAGGCACCTGCATTCTCTACTCTCCACACCAAGCTCAACCATGGAAGACCCACAGTGCACAAAATTGATGAAATAATCATATTAGACAAAGAAAGCCCAATGCGCACTAGCCTCAAAGAAATCAATAAAATTGGCATTGTCATCGATAATGAACTCGGCGGATACATCTTGGCTTGTAGCAAAGCACTTTCCGCAATTTTATCCTGCATAGACAAAGCAAGGTTATCAATTTCATTTCTAGACATTAATCATCTGGAAGTCATTGCCACCGAAGATCGTTCGAGAGGCGACTACATAGAGCTCCTAGTAGAGAACACCATCATCAGAGTTCAATCAATTTATGATAGAACCCTCATATTCACCAACAAACTACTTGACCTCGGGATCAGTAATGACTCTATAAACCATAACCTATTAGTAACCAATGAAAAGGTTAAGGGATATGGGTTAGACACCAAGCTAAAAGAGATAAACAAAGCTTGCAAAGAGTATAGAACAATAAGAAACACCGTAATTCACCACGACAGATATTCTGAAGAAGAACTAGACCGACTTGCTCTCGCTATGAAAGCCGACCATTTGTCTAGACAAATCTCAGGTGAACCGTTTGTAGACGCAGACACCTTGAAGGAATTCACTGACGCCTATCTAACATTCAAACGTGAGGTTTTGAGCGAATATCTAGAAATTATTGAAAAGCGAATCCACGCTCTCTATGACACAGCAATTCCAATCTATATTCATTACAAAGATAAAATGCGCACACCTGATAATTAACCGACTCCACCCCTTGAAATATGTTGTTGCTCCTCTAGGAACAGAAAAAAGCGCCAACGCCCCATAGTAGGGGGTTGAGCGCCTTTTTCATTCGGGTATCAGCATAAGAATAAATTGGCATCGCTGGGCGAATCTCCGTCCCATTTTGTAGTACAGCCCGCCCCGGCCCATGGAGGCCGAGCCTGTCCTTGCAGTGATCATACCCCGGCCAGGGTTAGGGATTTGAACCCGCCCGTATCGGTGTCTAGACCGCTCTAGGCCAAGGTTTACTGGTCACTTGGCTTGTGTCCGTGCGGCGATACGGCCCGTGGCTGCCCCGTATTTGCCCTAAATTGCCGTAAACCATCGGTTGCAAACTAGAGGTTGATGCCTCCAAGCTCCGTGCTGCCTCATCGCGCGCCAGGCACCTGCATAGTTAATCTGTGCCGCGACTTCCCATTTCTGGCTTGGGGCTTGCCTCATTCAGATAGCCGCTACCCCCATGCGGCATCCAAGCTTATGATAGGTCGACTTGGGATTCAGGACTCGGGGAAGTATTGTTCCCGGCCCATCTCAAGGACCATATTTATGCCTACCTTTACTGATGGATCAGAAATATTATGCCTCGATACTCAAAACTAGCGCCGTTCAACATTGAAGAAAAGCTAGTGCTTGCCAAGCAAGCATGTATATTTTTCTCCCCCATGCAACACGAAAAAATGTGCATAACCATCGGCCGGACTCCTAACGGTAAGATAATACCATTCTCAGTGTACGATTTTCTTCAGCACCTAAAATCAGAACTTAACATACCTGAGCCACTACAATATCAATATAGAATCAAAAATCTTCTTGACTCCATGGAGCAAGCAGGGATACTGAATGCAATCGGGCAAAGCAACTTCGTCACAGCACCTAACAATTATTACTTCTTGAAAGAATTCACTGAGCTAGAAAAGAAGGGTTATTTATGGCTAGCACCAGCCTTAGGCCCGGAATTCCTAATATATCACTACAAGAAATCCCTTGTTCATATTCTAGGCTTTACCAAAGACGGCGACGAACACGCGGGCACAGGCCTTCTTCTTGACGAAACCACTATCCTTACTTGCGCTCATGTTATCACCGACATGAAGCCATACGGCACTCAGATCGTTCAGGGTGTTGAGCGTTCAATTGAACGGACCATTGCTCATCACAGTATAGACGTCGGAATTATAAAACTTACAAAAGGCGAGTGCCGGCCAGATCCTGCGATTACTTTTAGAAACCCAACCTCCGCCGAGAGAGTCTACACATTGGGATTCCCACGAATTCCGCTCTCGCGCGATCCCGCTCTTATCATTCAGAGCGGAGAGGTTGCATGTGAGTATATAAGAACCATCCATAATGACGAGGTATTTTTATACTCGGCTATTGCACGCCCTGGAAACAGCGGAGGTCCAATCATTTCTAGCTCTGGGCACATAGTAGGCATAGTTACTCACGACCTTTCATACAAGGACTGCGACGACGCTCCTTTCTATGCAGGAATACCAACCTCAATTATCGCCAAAGCCCTATCAGAGATAGCACCAGACATCGTACTTCCGATCGAGGATTATGAGTAAGAATCCGCTTTAACAGTGGATACCTGCACATACCCCGATTGTGCTGGAGTATTAACGATAAAAGGCGCCAAAACCCAATAAAATAAGGACTTTGGCGCCTTTTTGCATATGTGCAAATGCACATAAATTGGCGCGAATTGACATAGGTTGGCATTCAGTTCGCCCCATTTTAGCCTCATCGATCACGCCTTAGGTACAGCTCACTCGCCAAAGCTGATCAAGCCGTGTTGTGTAATTCCGACTCATCATCTCCCGACGCATCCCCCAGTCAGGGTCCACCGGCACGCTTGCAGATCGAAGCGTTCCCCTACCCCATCGTTCGTTGATCTGGTCGAGCACCGCCATCACCCGACTTGCTTCAGCGGGCTGAGCCGCAGCGAACAGGTCGTCTGTATATTGGCCACGCTGGCTGAGGTTCATCAGCAGCACCTCAGCCTTGCTGTAATTGAAGCCAGGACGGAACACGTGCTCAAGCGCGTTGACCGCAGCCTTCGTCAGCAACCGTAAATCGTCAGTCGGGTACGGCAACTCGACGAGCACCCCGTTGGCGTACTTGGCCTCCTCAGGGTTGAACATTCCGGTGCGAATGCTCACCCTGATCCTCTTGCATACAGAGCCTTGCGCCCGCAGCTTTTCCGAAGCGCGCATCATGTAGGTGGCCACCGCCTCTTTGATTGGCGCCAATGCCTGCAGGCGCTTGCCGAACATTCGGCTGCAGCAGATCTCCTGCTTTGGCGGATCGGGCTCATCGAGCTCCAGGCAAGGAGTACCGGCCAGCTCACGAGCGGTCTTCTCGACTACCACGCTGAACTTTTTGCGCAGCATCCACGGATCGGCCTTGGCCAGATCCATAGCAGTCTTGATGCCCATGCCTTCAAAATGAGCGCTCAAGCGACGGCCGACACCCCAGACCTCCGATACCGCCGTGTTCCTCAGTACCCAATCACGCTTAAAGGGATCGCAGATGTTAACCACGCCACCAGTCTGGGCCTGCAGGCGCTTGGCCGTATGGTTCGCCAGCTTGGCCAGGGTCTTGGTGCCAGCAATACCGACGCCGACCGGAATGCCAGTGCAACGCAGCACCTGGCTGCGAATGCGCCGGCCGAGCTGGTCCAGATCAGCCATGCCGGTCAGATCGGCGAACGCTTCGTCGATGCTGTAGACCTCGACAGCCGGAACCATGGATTCGATCAGGGTCATGACCCGCTCACTCATATCGCCATACAGGGCGTAGTTCGACGAGAACGCCACGATGCCATGCTGCTTGAGCTTGTGTTTGATCTGGAAATACGGCTCACCCATCTTCACGAAGGGCTTCGCGTCGTAGCTGCGCGCAATGACACAGCCGTCGTTGTTGCTCAGCACGACAATCGGCACCTTGGCCAGGTCCGGGCGAAACACCCTCTCGCACGATGCGTAGAACGAGTTGCAATCGATCAATGCAAACACGGGCGCTTTAGACATGGCTGCGCACGCTGCCGGTGATAACGCCCCAGATCGACAGCTCGTCCCCTTCTAGAACGTAGCGCGGCGGGTATTTAGGGTTTTCGGACAGCAGGATCACGTCTTTGCCTCGGATGCACAGCCGCTTGCACACCGGGTCGTTGTTCAGCAACGCAACAACAATATGCCCGTGCGCAGGCTCAAGCGAGCGGTCGACCACCGCAAGGTCTCCATCAAAGATCCCAGCGCCCTGCATGCTCTCACCTGTGATGGATACCAGGTACACATGAGGTGCCCGGATGTTGAGCACTTCATCCAGGGAGATGTGCGCCTCAATGTGATCAGCCGCTGGCGAGGGAAAACCAGCTGGCACCTGGAACAGGCACAGGGGCAGCTTCAGACCGCCCTCGGCGATTGGGCCTATGATGGAATAGCTCATGACGCACGACTCCAAAAAATACTGTACGAATATACAGTTAACGTTTTACGAGCCTTGCGGTCAATTTTTATGTGGGAGATTTCTGATAGGCGGGAGTCAAAATGTGCGGAAGGTTGAGCCAGTACCACGGTATCCACGACTTCGTGGACGCCCTGAGCATGCCCTACCCGCTAGTGAACAGCATTGGGGACCAGCCGCTGGAACGCTACAACGTCGCGCCAACGACGCGGGTAGCCCTGCTGCGACTGGCAGAAGAGAAGCTGCACGCGGATCTCGTGCGCTGGGGATGGCGGCCACACTGGGCCGAGGATCGAGCAGCACCAATCAATGCCCGAGTGGAGAAGGTTGCACATAGCCCGTTCTTTCGGGCGATCTGGCCGCACAGGGCTATCGCTCCAATCGACAACTGGTTTGAGTGGGTAGATGAAGGCGGGCCGAAAAAGCAGCCGTACCTGATCCGGCGCCGCGATGGGCGCCCAGCGCTATGCGCCGCAATCGGCCAGTTCAGCGCGGACCTAGGCCTACCCAACTCTGAACCCAATGATCACGACGGTTTCGTGATCATCACCGCCGACGCGGCCGGCGGGATGGTCGATGTACACGACAGACGCCCGGTTGTTCTGGCCCCGAAGCTGGCCCGCGAGTGGCTGAATCCAGCAACACCCAAGGAGCAGGCCGAACAGATGGCCCTGAACTTCGGCGAATCCCCTGACGTGTTCGAGTGGTACCGCGTGGATCCAGCCATAGGCAATGTGCGCAATCAAGGGCCGAGCTTGGTGCTCCCTATGTCGTGAAACGCTCACTAGGCATCGAATAGCCAAAACATCAGGTCCTAAGTCGAGAGCATCAAAACAGCCCTCCCAGCTCAGCCGGTGCCCAGTTCATGATCACCAGCTCACCCGTTACCTCAGCCTTGCCCTGCCGCTGGTTCGCGGTGGTATAGCAGATGTCCAAAGTCGCGAAATGGAAGCCCTCGAAAACACGCCGGATGTCAGGGTGGTCATTGATGCTCACCATCACCTTGCCCTTGCAGCACCGCATGAACGCGGCCATGCGCTCGTAGTTCTCGAAGGGGAAATCGAGGCCATACCCAGCGGTCTGCCAGTACGGCGGGTCCATGTAATGGAACGTGTGTGCCCGGTCGTAGCGCTCGGCGCATTCCAACCAGGGCAGGTTTTCGACGTAGGTACCGGCGAGGCGCTGCCAGGCAGCGGAAAGGTTTTCCTCGATGCGCAGCAGGTTGATGACCGGGCCGGTTGGCGAGGTCGTCAGCCCGACAAAATAGGCCCAGTTGCGGAAACGATTGTGAAAAGTGCGGAAATGATCGGCTTTCCGCACCACAACGAAAAAGCCCCGCAGACGTTAATCTGCGGGGCTTTCAAATATGGAGGCCGAGGTCGGAATCGAACCGGCGTAGACGGATTTGCAATCCGGAGCATAACCACTTTGCTACTCGGCCTCAAATGTCCGAAGCTGCTATCGCTGCTTCAAACTCGCTTCAACTCTTTGTTATCTAAAGAGTTTTTGCTGACTCCCTGTGGAGTGAGCGGGATTATGTACTCGTTTTTTGACCTTGGCAACCCCTTGTTCACATTTTTTCTTCTAAGCGCGCTAACCGGGTGCCTGAACACTGTCGCGGGCATAGCCTGCCGAGGCTTCTGGTGCAGCAGGTGCCAACCGCACCGTGTTTCGACCGGAGGCTTTGGCCTCATAGAGGGCGACATCGGCCCTGGCAATCAGGTTCGCCGTGCTGTCGCCTGGCTCGGGAGTGCCGCACCACACGCCGGCACTGAAGCACACCGGGATACTCAGCCCATCGACCACCGCCGGTGCCCTCGCCAATGACATACGCAGTGCATCGAGAACGGCCAGCGCGCCCTCGGCATCGGTGGACGGCAGCAGCACGAGGAATTCCTCGCCGCCGTAACGGCCAATGATGTCGGCATGACGCAGGCGTTTCTTCAAGTGCCGCGCACAATGGACAAGCACCGAGTCACCGACAAGGTGACCATAAACATCATTGATCTGCTTGAAGTGGTCGATGTCGATCATCGCCACCGCCAAGTCGGCCCTGGTCAGATACGCGCGCTCCAGGTCGTCCGAAAACCGCTCCAGGATCGCCCGTCGATTGAGCATGCCGGTCAATACATCACGATGGGCCATGTGCTGCAGCTTCGACTCACTGCGTTCCTTAGAAAGCAACACCAGGCCGAGTGAGTACATCATCACCGTCGCCGTCCCGATACTCACGGAAATGGTTTGCGTCAGGTTGCTGACGTTATATTGCATCTCGGCTGCGCCACCGAGCAGGATCGCCACCACACGCATGCCCAGGCCGATCAGGCTGATGCTCCCGCCGATAATCAGCAACACCTGCGCCCTGCCCCCGGGCTCGCTGTACCGGTAAGCCAGACAAACAATCAACAGGCATTGCAGGATCAGCACCAGCGATGCCGCCAACATGCGCAGTTCCAGGGTGTCGATCAGCAGCGCCATCGACACCAGCATGACTAGCGGCAGGCTGAACACGCGAAGCCAGGGCACCGTCAGGTCACGAATCCGGAAGATGCTGATGGCGTAGTAACCCAGTGCAATCGACAACAAGGTGTTGGCCACGCCATAGGTGAGCCACAAAGGGCCGTGCCCGTAGAGGGTGTAGCAGACATAGGCAGCCGCATGGGCAAGCAAGCCGACCCCGGTGGTCAATACACCGTCACGCTGGTTGTACTGGGCCACGAGAATCAAGCAGAACGCCATGATGGTTGCCACAAGGGCAACGGAGGCAAACAACGTTGGCGTATGCGCGACCATGGCAGCTCACTGCGTCCTTGAGGTGGGGATACCGCATAAGCGCCAGAGCTTGCGCTTACACCGCCATGCTGGCAAGTCTTGCCGGCGTCATGCTACTCAGGGTCGAAGGCTGGCCGCCAGTGAGCAGCCTCAAGCACAGCCTCTATCCACGCCTCTCAGGGGCATTTACCGGCGAGGGGTGAAAGACAGCGGCAGGCCCTGGCAATCATCGAACAGGCGGCCCTGGTGCCAGGCCAACTGTCCCGAAACCAGGGTGGTGGCCACACGGTGATGAAATGCTCGACCGCTGAACGGCGTCCATTGGCAATGGGCAAGCAACGGATCGAGGTCGACGGCGCGCGGCTGCGCCAGGCGCTCGATCAGCACCAAGTCCGCCCAGTAGCCTTCGCGCAGGTAACCCCGCTCCGAAATCGCGAACAACTCAGCGACGGCATGGCTGGTCTTTTCCACCAGACGTGTCAGCGGCAATAGGCCTTGCTCAACCAGTTCCAGCAGCGCTGGCAACGCGTGCTGCACCAAAGGCAGGCCGGACGGTGCCTGACTGTAAGGCACGCTTTTCTCCTCAAGGGTGTGCGGGGCATGGTCGGTGCCGATCACGTCCAGGCGATTGCCCAACAAGGCCTGGCGCAAGGCATCGCGGTCCGCCTGGGACTTGATCGCGGGGTTACACTTGATGCGGTTGCCCAACGCTGGATAGTCACGGTCGTCGAACACCAGGTGATGCACACAGACTTCGGCGCTGATGTGCTTTTCAGCCTGCGGTTTGTCCTCGAACAGTGCCAGCTCACGGGCGCTGCTCAGGTGCAGCACGTGCAGCCGCGTACCAAAACGCCGCGCCAGCTCCACCGCCAGGCTTGATGAGCGAAAACAGGCCTCGACATTGCGAATCTGCGGGTGCAGCGCGGGGCTGATAAGGTCACCGTAGCGCGCGCGAAACTGTGCTTCATTGGCAAGAATCGACGGCGTGTGCTCGCAATGGGCCAACAGCACGGTCGGCACACAGGCGAACAGCCGCTCCAGCAGCAACGGGTCATCGACCAGCATGTCGCCGGTAGACGCGCCCATGAACACCTTCACCCCCGCCACCTCGCGCGGGTCAAGACGGGCTACCGTCTCAAGGTTGTCCTTGCTGACGCCAAAGTGAAAGCCGTAGTTGGCCACCGAACTGCGCGCAGCGCGGGACTTCTTGTCGGCCAGCGCGTTCAGGTCCAGCGTTGCCGGGCGGGTATTGGGCATGTCCATGTAGCTGGTGATACCACCGGCCACGGCGGCGCGTGACTCGCTGGCGATGCTGGCCTTGTGCGGTGCGCCAGGTTCGCGAAAATGCACTTGGTCGTCGATCATGCCGGGCAGCAACCATTGCCCGGCGGCGTCGATTTCCACACTGGCGTTGCGCCCCTGAATGCTGCCCGCGATCTTTTCGATACGGCCATGGGCAACCAGCAGGTCAGCGTCGACGATGCGCCCTTCATTGACCAAGCGGGCATTACGGATCAGCACACTGCTCACGGCTGACCTCCCGGCGCACCCTGTACCTCGATCTGCTGACCGCAAATCACATTGTAAAAACAGCTTGGGCGCCCGGTATGGCAGGCAGGCCCGTGCTGCTCCACCTGCAGCAGGATGGCATCGCCATCGCAGTCCAGACGCGCTTCGATCAATTGCTGGACATGCCCGGACGTATCGCCCTTGCGCCACAGCTGATGACGACTACGCGACCAGTAACTCACCCGCCCGGTGGCCAGGGTTTGCTCCAATGCCGTACGGTTCATCCAGGCCAGCATCAGCACCTGGCCCGTGTCATGCTGCTGTGCAATGGCCGCAATCAAGCCCTGCTCATTCCAGGGAAGGGCATCGAGTGCTTGTGAAAGGGGGTAACGAAAGCCCGCCGGGGCCTTCTCCAACGCGAGAAGCGACATGCTGAGGCACCTGATTCCGGAAACAAATGCTATCTTATAACATTAACATTCCAAGTGCCTCTACACCGCATCACTGCGTATGACGACTGTCTAGCCCACGCGCAGGTGATGGTGGTTCACTCGTCTCGTTTGAGCATCGTCTGAATCTGCTGCACCGACTCCTGGGTACGCTTGGCCAGGTTGCGAACCTCATCGGCCACCACAGAAAAACCGCGCCCCTGCTCACCAGCACGGGCGGCTTCGATGGCCGCGTTCAGTGCCAACAGGTTGGTCTGTTCGGCAATCCCCTTGATCGCACCTGCCACCTTGGCGATTTCTCCATAGGTGTTCCTTATCGTGTCTTGCTCACGGGTACGCAGGGCTTCAGCAGCCTTCTCGTCACTGATGTCACGTACCGCACCCACCACCCTGAGCAACACACCTTGAGCATCGCGCAGGCAACAGCCACGCTCGCGGTACCAGGTTTCACCGCGGGTTTTGTGACGCATGCGGTATTCAACGGTGTAGGTAGACTGAGCCGAGTTTTTGGCCGTGCACTCAGCAAACACCCGCATGACATTTTTCAGGTCCTGCGGCTGCGCAACGGCAAAAAAACTGTCCCAACCATCTGCGAACTCTTCAGGGCTGTAGCCGATAAGCTGGCGAAACTGGTCAGACCACCGGATTATGTTCTTCGGATGATCAGCATCACCATTAACGACCGTGAGGTCCCAACACCCCTCTGTCAGCGCCTGCCTGGTGAGCGCCCACGCCTGCTCATCTTCTACCCGACGATTTTGCACCTCGGCCGTTGCCGCCCGTTCTTCGCGGCAATGCGCCAACTCGGCCTCAAGTTCAAGACGCTGATGCTCGACATCGGCCAATTGCGCGAGCAAACGCTGATAGTCCTCAGCGCTGCAAGGCGCCGTCGGCACCATGGCAGCCTGACGCTGCCACTGCAGATGAGCGTGCCATTGCTCGCTCAATGCCTGAAAAACGGCAAGCAATTCAGGTTGACGCTTCAACCCCACGGCCTGATTGATATCTGCCGGTTGTTCGACCAACAGGCACTTCATCATGCGGGTAAGTTCAACGGCCAGCGCGGTTGCGGAATGTCTGAACCACATGGCGACTTCTCCTGACAGTGAACACTACGCTCGCGTTGTTCTGGCGAGTGCGCGGGTGAGCAAACGCCTGTCGGACTATAACAAGGGGCTTCGCGCCACACAGATACCTCTTTGTGGGTATATCGCCAGTGGCTTCTATCAAGCTACCTCTTTAGGCATACCTCTTTTTCCGGATTGAGCAGAGATTCCTTTTGGGCAAGTATTTTTCCAGACAGGAATTATCGCATCGCTGATGCGGAACACGCTGATGTCAATTCGGACTAAGAGGCACACCCATGAACTCACGCGTTGCAATTATTGGTGCAGGCCCTTGCGGCATGGCACAACTTCGGGCGTTTCAATCGGCTCGGGACAAAGGCGCTGCCATTCCCGAACTGGTCTGCTTCGAAAAGCAACAAGACTGGGGCGGCATGTGGAACTACACCTGGCGCACCGGCCTGGATGAAAACGGCGAGCCGGTCCACGGCAGTATGTACCGCTACCTCTGGTCGAACGGGCCGAAAGAGTGCCTGGAGTTTGCCGACTACACCTTTGAAGAGCATTTTGGCCGACCGATCGCCTCTTACCCTCCCCGTGAAGTCCTCTGGGACTACATCAAGGGCCGCGTCGAGAAAGCCGGCGTACGCGATTACATCCGCTTCAACACGGTGGTGCGTCAGGTCAGCTTCGATGAGCACACTCAGCGCTTCTCCGTTCTGGCCCATGACTACCAGAACGATACCGAGACCCTGGAAGAATTTGATTACGTGATCAATGCCTGTGGGCACTTCTCGACGCCAATAGTCCCCTACTTCCCAGGTTTTGAACATTTTGCCGGGCGTATTCTGCATGCCCATGACTTCCGCGAAGCACTGGAATTCAAAGACAAGAACCTCTTGATTGTCGGTAGCAGCTACTCTGCCGAGGACATTGGCTCGCAGTGCTACAAGTATGGCGCCCGCAGTATCACCAGTTGCTATCGTACCTCGCCCATGGGCTACAACTGGCCATCGAACTGGGAAGAAAAGCCCCTGCTGCAACGCCTGGAGAACGACCGGGCCTACTTTATCGACGGCACCAGCAAGCCGATCGACGCGGTGATTCTGTGCACCGGGTACAAGCACCACTTCCCGTTCCTGCCTGAATCGCTGAGTCTGAAAACCGACAACCGCCTTTGGCCGCGCAATCTCTACAAGGGGATCTTCTGGGAACCCAACCCGAAGCTGATCTACCTCGGGATGCAGGACCAGTGGTACTCCTTCAACATGTTTGATGCTCAAGCCTGGTATGCGCGCGATGTGATCCTGCAGCGTATCGCCTTGCCTGACGCAGCTACCCGCAACGCCGACTGCCTGCAATGGCAGGCACGCGAAGCCGAGCTGCAAACCAACCAACAAATGTTCGAATACCAGGGGGCGTACATCCAGCAACTGGTGGATGCAACGGACTACCCAAGCTTCGATATCCCGGCAGTGAACGAAACCTTCCTGCAATGGAAGCACGACAAAGCGACCAACATCATGGGCTACCGTGATAAGTCCTATCGCTCGCTGATGACCGGCACCCAGTCACCGCCCCACCATACCCCCTGGCTCGAGGCGCTGGACGACTCAATGGAGGCCTACCTCAGCGAGCCACACGTTACCGTCAAATCCGCCAGCTAAGCCGCCCAGGTACTCAGGACACAGGAGAAGCGGCATGCAAGCACCGCGTATTTCACGACCATGGGAACCCGGGCTGCTCACACAGACAGCGGCGACCGAGCACTACCGGGTCAACGGCGGCGGCCTGACACTGGTCGAGCTGGGCCCGGGCGATACCCTGCAGATAACTGATGTCGAGGGCCTCCAGCCCTGCGAGGTCATGGCCTTCAGCACCAGGATCAACCCAGCGTTGGCGAGCCTGGGGCTGATCGCTGGCAGCGGTTTCGGCTTTATCCAACAGGCGCTGGCAGGCAATAGCCGACAGGTACAGCGCATACTGCAGGCACTCACCAAACGTGGCTTCGACACCCAGCGCCTGCCTGGCGCAGGGATGCTGTGGAGCGTCGACTCGGCGGCAGGCTACAGTCGCCAGTTCACCCTTGGCGAGCCACTGCTGCTGATCATTGCTGCGCCGGCTCACGCAACGTCAGTGGACGCCCAGCAAACGCCCAGTGAACTGCGGATACGGGTGCATCGTGCCAATCCCTCGTTGGTCCATGTGCCCACGCTGCCAGAACCGCTGGCCGACCTGGTGGACGAATTCACCTTGCCTGCCGGTAGCGCCCGCAGCTATGCCGTGAGCAAGGGGCAGTACATCCAGGTCATCGATGTCGCCGGGCGCCAGTCCTCGGACTTCGTTGCCCTGAACCGTCGAGACTTGGACAAGGGCCTGGAGTTCGACCTCGACCAGACCGTTACCCGCACCCTGAACGGCAATGCCTATCCAGCCCCTGGGTTGTTCGCCAAGTTCTTCGATCGGCAGATGCGGCCCATGCTTGAGGTTGTGCGCGATACGGTCGGCCGTCACGACGCCTTTGCCCTGGCCTGCACCGCACGCTACTACGAAAGCCATGGCTATTTTGCTCATGACAACTGCAGCGACAACCTCAGCCGTGCCCTGCAGGCTCATGGTGTACAGGCTCGCAGCGGCTGGCCGGCGATCAACTTCTTTTTCAATACGGCCATCGACGCCCATCAACAGATGGTCATGGATGAGCCCTGGTCGCGGCCGGGTGACTACGTCCTGATGCGGGCCATGAACGACCTGATCTGTGCCAGTTCCTCCTGCCCCGATGACATCGACCCGGCCAACGGCTGGAACCCGACCGATATCCATATTCGTGTCTACGCCGACAAGGAACGATTCTCTATCGCCATGGCCAATCGAAAAACGGCGGATGCCGACCCGGTGCTGACCCAAGAGACAGCATTCCACTCCCGCACCAGCGCCTTGACCGGCAGCTTTACCAATTACCGCAACTGTTGGCTGCCGCTGCGCTTCGATGGTTTTGGGGCAATCGACGAGTACTACGGCTGCCGTGAGCGCGTTGCCGTCATGGACCTGACTGCACTGCGCAAATTCGAGATCCTGGGCCCCGACGCCGAGGCGTTGCTGCAGTACTGTCTGACCCGCGACATCAGGCGCCTGGCCGTCGGCCAAGTGGTCTACTCGGCCATGTGCCATGAACATGGCGGCATGCTCGACGACGGCACATTGCTGCGCCTTGGCCCGGACAACTTCCGCTGGATCTGCGGCGAAGAGTACGCCGGGGTATGGCTACGTGAACAGGCGCAAAAGCTCGGCATGAAAGTCTGGGTCAAGTCCGCCAGCGAGAAGATCCACAACCTGTCGGTGCAAGGCCCACTGAGCCGTGAGCTGCTTAAACAGATGATCTGGACACCCGCCACTCAACCCGGGCTGGACGCTTTGGGCTGGTTCCGCTTTCTGGTCGGACGACTGGACGGTTTCGACGGCTGCCCGGTCATGGTTTCCCGTACCGGCTACACCGGCGAACTGGGCTACGAAGTATGGTGCGCACCGCAGGATGCGGAACAAATCTGGGACCGTATCTGGGCCCTGGGCCAACCCCTGGGGATCGTGCCCCTGGGGCTGGAGGCCCTGGACATGCTGCGCATCGAGGCTGGGCTGATTTTTGCGGGCTACGAGTTCACCGACCAAACCGATCCGTTCGAGGCCGGTATCGGTTTCAGTGTGCCACTCAAGAGCAAGACCGATGACTTTATTGGCCGTGAGGCCTTGCTGCGGCGCAGTGCGCATCCCACGCACAAACTGGTCGGGCTGACACTGCAAGGCAATGAAGTGGCTCATCATGGTGATGGCGTGTACCACGGGCGCGCGCAGGTCGGTGTTATCACCAGCGCCTGTCGCTCGCCATTGCTGGCCAGCAATATTGCCCTGTGTCGGGTCGATGTGGCCTACGCGGAGCCTGGCCAAGCGCTGCAGGTGGGTAAAGTCGATGGTTTGCAAAAACGCATCGACGCTACGGTCTGTGCGCCGATCTTCTATGACCCGGACAAGAGCCGCGTGCGCGCCTGACCCGGCACGCTAACCGGAACACCTACCGACGCCACAAGGTCCATCGCCGCTGGTTAGCCAGCGGCGACTGGCCGCACCTCAAAGATCGCGCCTTCGATACCCAGCACCTCGCCGCCATCGGTGAAAATGCCCGTGCCCTCTTCCTGCACCCACTTGACCGTGCCATTGGCGCAACGGATCTGATACGTCAGCGAATACGGTTCGCGCCGGAGCAATGCAGTTTGCACGCCATACCAGATGTAATCAGCGTACTCCGGCAAGATCAGCCGACCATAGCCGCCGGCGTCCCGGTCCTCGATAGCTTGCGCGCTGAAACCGGTCAGTTGCTCACACCCTCGACTGACGAACTCCATGCTCCACTCACGATTGATCCGGCCGCGATAAATCATGAACGGCAAGTTGTGCAACAGGTCGCTGGCACTGCGATGACTGGCCAGCAATTGAACTTCCTGCTGACGCCGAGACGTGCGGTCTTGAAACGACAACAGGGCACAGCCGGCCTTGAACCGGCAAGACACCTCACACCAGAGCACCCCGTTGCCCTGATCGATCAGCCGCAGCTCAAGGGATTGCGCTACGGGTTCTGGCGTTTGCCAGCGGGCGATGAAGGCCTGCCACAGCCCTTGGTCTTCATGGTGAACCGCATCGCTGAGCAGGCTGCCGACCGTCGGCGTCATACGCTGTGACCAGTGGGCGTTGTGCCCGATGATCCGCGCCTCGCCATCGAGCACCACCAGCGCGACAGGAAAGTCATCCAGCAGGTTGGCCACGCGCGCGAACTCAGTGAACGGCATTCGTCCTCCCTCCGACAAACTGGGTGGCACAGTTCTGGTGAACCCAGGCCGCCAATTCAAGGCGCGAGCGCATCTGCAATTTGCGCATCAGGTTCTTCACGTACACCTTCACCGTCCCCTCGCTGATCCGCAGGTCACGGGCAATGAGTTTGTTGCTCAACCCATGGGCAAGCAGGTTGAGGGTTTGCTTCTCCCGCTCGGTGAGGCCCGCGAACTGGCCATGGGCCGCGCTTGCCGCATCGCTGACGGCTGTGCCGGAAGCATCCGCGAGCAAGGCCACCAGGCTCTCGTTGAGCACCGCCGAGCCTCGGCCACAACAGCGGACATAGTCGAGCAACACCTCGGGATCGGTGTCTTTAAGCAAGAAGCCCTGAGCCCCGAGGCGCAACGCGGTGACCAGTTCCACCCGGTCAAGCGAGGCCGTCAGCACGATCACCTGACATTCACACTTGAGCCGATTCAACTCCTCAAGCACCTGCAGCCCCGTCATGCCAGGCATGTGCAGGTCGAGCAAGACGCAATCGGGCTTGAGCCCCAGCACCAGGTCGATCCCCAGCAGCCCTTCCGCCGCCTGCCCGACCACTTCATGGTCGCCGCTGTCGGCGAACATTTCCGAAAGGCCACGGCGGAACAAGGGATGGTCATCAATCAAGACGATCGATGTGTGATTCATGGGTGACTCCTCAAGGAAAATGCCTCAGCTGGGAGCACCAGCGCCAGGCGAGTGCCTCCACCCTGGCGTGCCCCGACCTCAAACCCGGCGCCGATCAGCGCCGCCCGTTCCTGCATGATGGACATGCCAAAATGCCCAACCTCATGTGAAGCCGGTTGCAGCCCGATGCCGTCGTCCTCGACATGCATCAACACCCCGGCGGCATTGTCACGGACAAGGCTGATCCAGACATTGCGCGCCCGCGCATGGCGCAGCGCGTTGACCAGTGCCTCGCGAACAATTTGCAGCAGCTGCAGTTCGACGTCGCCCGACAACAGACCATCGGGCAATCGGTTGTCCAGATGAAACACCATGTTGCTGCGCCGTGAGAGCTCCTCGACGGATTCGCCGAGAGACTCACGCAGGGTTTTGCCGTTCATGGTCAGCCGCGCTTCACTGATCAGTTCGCGGACTTGCCGCTGTAACCTCGACAGCCCGCCCTTGAGCACCTCGACGATGGCCAAGGCCTTGTCTGGCTGCTGTATACGACGCTGCAGCCGAGCGGTCTGCAGTGACAGATAGGCCAGCTCCTGGGCGACCCCATCGTGCAATTCCCGGGCAATCATCGACTGCGGTACTGCACGTTGGCCGGGTGATAGCAGGGAGCCTTTGAATGCATGCAGCAACACGCGCTCAATAAAGCGGGCAAGCTCCAGCAGCAGCGTCCGCGCACCCTCGGGAGCGGCCTCCACGACACTCATCGTCAACCGTCCATGCCCCTCTTGGCCGGGCACGTGAACGTTGACCGCACGTTCGTCTTCGGGCGCGGCCGGCATGTGCAGGTCCAGGTGCAGGCTCGCGCCCACAAGCAGGCTGGAGGCTTGGGCAACAAAGCCCTCGAGCAGCAGATTGACGTCCTCTTCACCCAGCAGGGCAAACAGCAATTCGGTTTGCAGTAACGCCAACGCCTTCTGGTCGATAGCCGCGTACTCGCTCATTGGACAATCCGTCAAAGACCTTCCTCCTGCATGCCGACAGCGGTGTCATTGCAGGATGAATCAATGAGCAAGTTCCGTACCCCTTTGCATTACCCCTTAAGAGGTACTCCCAATGAGCGAATTGCCAGGTAATTCCCTGTAGGAAACTATATCTACCAACAGGAAAGAGCGCCCTGAGCCATCCGTGCAAGGCGCAGGCGCTGCCCGAGGCGAAACAGCGCGCACCAACAGAAGGCCTGAAGGCCTCGATTGCATCAAAGCGTTGCACGCGACCTTACGACTTGACCCTGCCACTGATGAGCCTATCCCGCCTGGCCAGTCCTTCAGGCTTGCCAGGGTGATCCACCCAGCAGAGAGCGCACATGGCCAACTCAACGGCAAGCCCCCATGCTCCATTCAAAAGCGTCCCTTACTACCCGCCCATGGCAATCAATCCCGATGCCCAGTGCCACCTTGTGATCAGCGACGGCAGTGACTTGCCGCGCACACAGGCACTGGTCAGCCGCCTGGCGCAAACCCGACAGGTCGACTGCCTGGTTTTGGGAGCCGCGAACAGCCCTTCGCTGCAGCGCCTGCAGCAGGTCCTGGAGCAGCGCTTTGCACGCCTGCATGTGGGTGTGCAACTGCATGTGCTCGGCAGCGAAGCCTTCATCTGGGCGATCCATGCACAGGCCATCACGCACGGTTTGTCGGACGACGAAATCAGCCTCTGCGCCCCAACCGAAACCGTGCAACGCCCTGTTTACTGTGTGCACTGCTCCAGCGTGCACAGCCACCCGCTGGCCGACGCGGTGAAATGCCCGGCCTGCGCTGTTGCCTTGGAGGTGCGTGGGCATTTCTCACGACGCTTGGGTGCCTACCTGGGCGTTTGCCTGAATGCAGACGCCCCCTACTCGGAGCTGCCAGCATGAATGAGGTTATCCAGGTACGCGTGCAGGCTGCCATCAACATCACCCCGGTGATTCGCGAGATCACCTTTGAAGCCGTCGACACCGCCCTGCCCCCTTACTCGGCGGGCAGTCATATCCAGGTACATGTTCCGCTGGCACAACGCACCCTGCGCAATGCCTACTCACTGCTGAACGCACCTGCAGACCGCACGGCCTATCGCATTGCCGTGCGCTTGCAGGAACACTCACGCGGCGGTTCAAGGTACCTGCACGAAACCCTGAAGGTGGGCGACGTGCTGAACATCTCTCGCCCCGCCAACCTGTTCCCCATTCATACCCTGGGTCGCCATCACATCCTGATCGCCGGGGGTATCGGCATCACACCGTTTCTGGCCTACAGCGAGCACCTGTTACGCGAAGGCGCCTCATTTGAGCTGCACTACGCCTATCGCAGCGGCCTCACCGATGCCTATGTACAGCAGCTGGCCGCGCGCCTGGGCGACAGGCTGCATGCCTACGACAGCCTTGAGCGGCCACTGAACCTGGCACCGATCCTGAGCAACCAACCGCTGGGCAGCCACCTGTACATCTGCGGGCCGCAGCGACTGCTGGCCAGCGTCCGGGAACAGGCCAGTGCCTTGGGCTGGCCGGACGGACGTATTCACTGGGAAGCCTTCAGCAGCGCCGAACCCGGCGTACCGTTCAGCGTTGAATTGGCACAGAGCGGACGACGTATCGAGGTCGGCGCTGACGAAAGCCTGCTCGAAGCCCTCGAGGCCAATGCTGTCGAAATTCCCAACCTCTGCCGTGGCGGGGTTTGCGGGCAATGCGTGACCCGCTACGTGAAGGGCGATGTAACCCACCGCGACCACTTCCTTGCCGCTACCGAGCGCGCTGACCGCCTGATGCCGTGTGTGTCCCGCGGCTGTGGCAGCTCGCTGGTGCTCGACCTCTGACTTTTGCCTGGAGCCTGGCCATGACACCGACCCTCAAACCCATCGAGACGTACCGCGACGACTTCACCTTTAGCAACAGTGCCCAAGCGATCGCACGTTTTCCGTTCCCATTCCCGGAAGACCAGTACATGTACTCGGTCAACATCGAACCGGCCACGCCCCGCGAGCCGGGCTCGGTGTTCGAGCACTGGTTCGACATTGACGAGCACTACCGTTCCGAGATGGCCGAGCGGGCGCGGGTAGTGCAGCAAGACCCGCGCCGCTATCTGGTCATGCCACATATGCAGACGGCTTCCTGGGACGCGCTGCAGATGTTCATGGAACACCTGAGCAATGACTACCCGACGCTGTTCAGCCTCACCCGCACCGGTGACCAATGGCATTGGCAGAACCACGTTCTGGGTATCGATCAGCACTTTACCTTTGGTGATCCCGACACACTGCCCTGCGAACCACTGGAGTTCATTACCCGCCAGGTCCAGGGGGATATCGCCCTGCTCGACCAGCGCGACAACGACCTGTTCATGGATGCGGGCATGGTCACCAGCCCCGCGGACTGGTCACTGGCCTTCGACGCCGGCATGAGTTTCAAGCAATGGCACACCCCAGTGCCTATGGCGCATGAACTGGGCGTGTTTGACCGTGCCTTGAAATACCTGCTGAACATTCAAGTGGACAAGCCGGTACGCCGCTTGAACTGGACGCTGACGATCAATCCGCGCATGGACACCTCGCCGGAAACCTTCCATGAATGGGGCCACGACCGCAGCACCGTCACCGCAGAAAACGCCGGGGCCTTGGTGCACCTGCGGGTCGAGCTGCAATTCATGGCGCGCCTGCCGCGCAGCAACGGGCTGATGTTCAGTATTCGTACCTACCTGATCAGCCTCAACGAACTCGTCACCAACCCCGCCTGGGCCAAACGCCTGCATCGCGTGCTACGCGACTTGCCCGCCCCCATCGCCGACTACAAGGGCATGACCCGCTACCGCCAGCCATTGCTGGAGTGGCTCAGCCAGTTCGACCCACACGCCTGACTCTCTCAACGACCCGTTAGAAGGAAACGATCAATGGCTCATTCATGGCGCATCAGCGCACTGCGCGACCGACACCTGGCCCTGGGCTCCGCGCTCGAAGACTGGAACGGCATGGGCACCGCCTGGACCTATGCCTCGGACCTGGCCGACCATCACGAGGCGATCCGCACCAAGGCTGGCCTGATGGATGTCTCGGGGCTGAAGAAAGTCCACTACGTCGGGCCTCACGCCGAAAGCCTGCTCAGCTACGCCACCACTCGGGATATCAGCAAGGTCTACCCGGGCAAGTCGGTGTATGCCTGCATGCTCAACGAAGACGGGAAGTTCGCCGATGACTGCGTGATCTATCGCACGGGCCCTAACGCCTTCATGGTCGTGCACGGGGCAGGCAACGGCCATGAGATGCTGGTTCGCCAGGCGGCGGGGCGCCAGGTCGCCGTGCTGTTCGATGACGACCTCCACGACCTCTCGCTGCAAGGCCCCTTGGCGGTGGACTTCCTTGCCGAACACGTGCCGGGCATTCGCGACCTGCCCTACTTCCACCATGTCCAGACCACACTCTTCGGTCGCCCGGTGATGATCTCGCGCACCGGCTACACCGGCGAACGCGGCTATGAGATCTTCTGCAAGGCCGCCGATGCCCCCTTGATCTGGGACACCATTCTGGAGAAAGGCCATCCTCTGGGCATCATCCCCTGTGCGTTCCTCGCCCTGGATTGGCTGCGCACCGAAAGCTACCTGCTGTTCTTCCCCTATGACAATTCCGAGATGTACCCGTTTGCGCAGGAAAAAGCCGGGGACACGCTCTGGGAGCTGGGCCTGGACTTCACCGTCTCGCCAGGCAAGCAGGACTTTCGCGGCGCCCACGAGCACTACCGCCTGCAAGGTCAAGAGCGTTTCAAGATCTTCGGCGTACTGATAGACGCCCCACTCGCCGCCGAACCAGGCGATACCTTATGGCAGGACGGCAAGCAGGTCGGCGTTATCACCTGCCCTATGTACTCACGCCTGACACAACGTTCCCTGGCCATCGCCCGAATGGACACCGCCATCGCCGTGCATGGCACGCCACTGGTGGTCAAAGGCAGCCTGGAAGCCAGCGCCATCGCCCATGAAATGCCGTTCGACGACCCCGAGAAGAAAAAACGTACCGCCAAAGGCTAACCCGACACACGGGGCCGCACCCGCGCGCCCCGTGTGCTGTCACCCATTCCCTCCATCGGATCACCCCGCCATGAACCAGTTCGTCTTGAAAATCAGTTGCCCGGCACGCTCGGGTATCGTCGCCGCCGTCACCACCTTCCTTGCGAACCAACAGTGCTACATCAGCGAACTCTCGCAGTTTGACGACGAAGTCACCTCGCGCTTTTTCATGCGCGCGGTGTTCCGCTTCAACGACGGTTGCGAGCCCGACATCGACCGTGTGCGCAGCGGTTTCGTTGACGTTGCCACGCCACTGGAGATGCAGTGGGAACTGTTTTCCTCCAGCCAGCCGCCCAAAGTGCTGATCATGGTCAGCAAGTTCGACCATTGCCTGGTGGACCTGCTGTACCGCCATCACAAAGGCGAGCTCCACATGGAGATCACCGCTGTTGTCTCCAACCACCTCGACCTGCGGCACATGGCCGAACGCGAGGGTATCCGCTTCATCTACCTGCCGGTGAACAAAGACAACAAGGCCCAGCAGGAAGCCGAACTGATGAAAATCGTCGAGGAAACCGGAACCGACCTGGTGGTGCTTGCGCGCTACATGCAAATTCTGTCCGACGACCTCTGCCGCAAGCTGTCTGGCCGCGCAATCAACATCCACCACTCCTTCCTGCCCGGCTTCAAGGGTGCCAAACCCTACCACCAGGCCTACGCACGTGGCGTTAAACTGATCGGCGCCACCGCCCACTACGTGACCAGCGACCTCGACGAGGGCCCGATCATCGAGCAGGAAGTACAGCGTGTTGACCACGCCCACCAGGCCGAGCAGTTGGTGGCAATCGGCCGGGATACCGAGACCATTGCACTCTCCAAAGCACTGAAGTACCACTTGCAGCACCGGGTGTTCATCAACGGCGACAAGACCGTCATCTTCAGCTGAGCCCCACTCGCCAGCCGTTGCCAGAGAACCGGGTCACCGGCAGAGATGTCGGTGGCTCTTGCGCAGCAGGCGCCCTCACCTGCCCCTTCACGGGCACCGCCCTCAGCCCAGCGACGGCAAACTCAGCTCAACCGCGGTCAGCGGTGCGTTTACGACAAAGCCGTTCCACAACTCGCTGAACGTCTGTCCATTGCGCGGATGCCGGCAGGTTGGCGCCAGCTGGGCCAGGGGTTTAAGCACAAAGGCCTGCTCCAGGATCTCTGGCCGTGGCAACTCAAGGTCACCGAACTGTCCAACCTGCTCGCCATACATCAGCAGATCAATGTCCAGGCTGACCTGTTCCGGCGTCTGCCGGCAGCGACCGAAATACGCCTCCAGCGCCTTGAGCTCAGCAACCAGGGAGGCCAGGGAACGGGTGGTCTGCGCCTGCACGACCATATTGAAAAAGGCCGGTGCTTCTAGCCCGACCGCGCTGCTCTCAAAGACCGGAGAACAACGCAATGGCCCCAGTGACGCCCGCAACGCGATGCACGCCTGACTCAAATGCCATTGCCGGCGCAGGTTGCTACCCAGGCCCAGGTAGATGTCATGGACCTGGATGTCCGTGACCCCGACGGTGCGAATCTGTAGAGCGGTCATAACAACACCCTGAAAAACACCGACCATCAACCGTGATGCAAAGGGGCGACCTGCATCCACAGGTCGCCCCTTTCGCCCACCCTCGAGGCTCAGACCGCGTCGGCGCCAACCTCTGCGGTACGAATCCGGACAACCTGTGACGCCTCGGTGACGAACAGCTTGCCATCCCCGATCTTGCCCGTGCGTGCAGCGTTGATGATGGCTTCCAGCGCTGCCTCGCACAGCGCATCGGTGACAATCGCTTCAAGCTTGATCTTGGGAATCAGGTCGACAACGTACTCAGAGCCCCGATAGATTTCGGAGTGCCCCTTCTGCCGACCGAAGCCCTTGACCTCGGTCACCGTCAACCCTGTCACTCCCACTTCAGCCAAGGCCTCACGTACATCGTCGAGCTTGAAAGGCCTGATGATCGCAGTGATCACTTTCATGAGTGCGCTCCTTAATTCGAGTACTTGTAGCCCACTTCACCGTGAGACGACAGATCCAGACCGTCCACTTCATGTTCTTCGTCGACACGAAGGCCACGGCATAGCACGGCGGCCACCTTGAAGGCGATAAAGCTAGATACCGCCGAGAACAGGATGCTGAACGCCAAGACGCCACCATTGACCAACAACTGATCCAGCACGCCGCGCTCCCCGCTGAAACCCAGCCCGCCAAGAGAGGTCATGGCAAATACCGGGGTCAGCAAACCGCCGACGATACCGCCAACGCCATGCACGCCAAACACATCGAATGCGTCATCCAGCCCCAGGATCGGCTTGAGTTTTTCCACGGCCCACAAGCAGATCGGCGCAACGATCAAACCCAGCAGGATAGACCCCATTGGGCCTACGAAACCGCAGGCCGGGGTGATCGCGACAAGGCCGGCAATAGCCCCGGACAACGCCCCCAGCATGCTCGGCTTGCCACGATGCTTCCACTCGACGAACAACCACGCCAACGCCCCTGCCGCGCTGGCGAGCATGGTGTTGACCATCACCAGCATGGCAAAACCATTGGCCACCAATGCACAACCGCCACAGAAACCCAGCCAGCCCACCCACAGCATCGAGCCACCGGTCATGGTCATGGTCATGTTATGCGGCGCCAGCGCCGAGGTTCCGTAGCCGCGACGGCGCCCCAGCAGGAAGGCGCCGATCAGCGATGCAATGCCGACATTGACGTGCACCACGTTACCGCCCGCGAAGTCCTGAACACCCAGGTCGAACACCCAGCCGCCTCCCCAAGCCATATGCGCCATGGGGAGATAATTGATCGTCAACCAGATGGCCATGAACACCATGACCGCCGAAAATTTCATCCGCTCAGCGAAACCGCCGCAGATGATGGCCGGGGTAATGGCCGCGAACAGCAGCATGAACAAGAAGTACAGCAACTCAGGAATGGTGCCTTGAAGTGAGTCAGGGCCTACGCCCTTGAGAAACAGTTTATCGAGCCCACCAATAACCGCTTGCCATTCGCCACCTGACGTGAACGTCAGGGAATAGCCGTAAATCGCAAACAGCACCGACATCAACGATGCAACTGAAAACACCTGCATCAGAATCGAGAGCACATTCTTGCTACGTGCCAGGCCACCATAGAACAACGCCAAGCCAGGCAAGGTCATCAACAACACCACCAACGCGCACGTCGTCACAAAGGCGGTGTCACCGCTGTTAAGCGCAAGCGGCTGATCCGCCGCCCACGTAGGGAGCGTCACTGACGTGAGCGCAGCGACCGCCGCCAATCGGCCACCTCTGAAAGAACCGTTCATGTGTATTCCTCAACAGTGATGCAGCATTGCTCTCATAAGTGGCGTGCGATCAATCGCCCGCCCCTAGCCCCAGGTTCGTCAACAAAATTTCCCAAAAAGAAAATTTCATTCCCAAAGGTAAAAGCAATCTATCTGCCAAACTGCCTGCCGTTACCTCCAAGGAGGTAACAAAAACCCGCATGGATCGACAGGAACACCGGAGGAATCGAGGTACAGGGATAAGAATGCGCGTAGCGGAAGGCACGCGCCGCTACGCGCTGGTGCATCACGGCTGTGAACAGAACAAAATCGGGCGTTTTGCCCGACCGCGTCAGCGCTTCACCGCCAGCGCGGCCAACAATGCGCCATCACGCCCGTAAATATCCGGAGCGTAGGACACCTTGCCCTGGCGGTCGGCCTGGGCCGTCCAGTAGCTGAGCACAATCGGTACTGGCGTTGCCAGGCGAAATTCATGGGTAAGCCCGGTGCTCAACAGCTGGTCCGTGCGGGCACGCTCGGGCGGGCTCAACAACAGATCGCGCAACTGCAACGCGTGCTCGACCCGCACACAACCCGAGCTGAACGCGCGAGGCCCTTTGTTGAACAGCGCCTGGCTGGGCGTGTCGTGCAGGTACACCGAAAACGGGTTAGGGAAACGAATCGCCATCTGCCCGAGCGGGTTCCTCGGCCCCGCACCCTGACGCAAGAGGATGTTGCCGGGATTCTCCCAATCGATATCCTCCGGCGCCAATAGCTGCCCATCGCTGTCGAGCACCTGCAGGTTCTGGCGGCTCAGGAAGGCCTGATCCCGACGGATTTCCGGGAGCTTGTCTTCACGCAGAATGGTTGGCGGCACCGTCCAGGTCGGGTTCAGGGTCAGCCGCGTTACCTGGGACTTCAGCAGCGGGGTCTGGCGCTCGGCACGGCCCACCTGCGTGCGCGTCTGCCATACCGGTACCCCGTTCTGATAGACGATCAACTGGGCCGCCGCGACATTCACCAACAGGCTGGTAGGCTCCATTTCCTGGGCCAGCCAGCGAAAGCGTTCAAGGTTGATGCGCAACTGCTCGCGCCGCGCCGCCGGGCTGACGTTCAACTCGTTCAAGGTTCCCGGCCCGATCACCCCGTCCGCTTGCAGCGAATGGCTCAGCTGGAAATTTTTCACCGCATTGACCAGCGTCGCACTGTAGTGCGAATCGACGGTAACCGGGAGGCTACTCAAATAGCCCTCGTTCAACAACCGCTGTGCAAGCTGCGGCACCCGCTCATCCTGCATGTCCGGGCGCAGCAACGGGCCGCTGGCAAGCGACTGCCAGTGGGGCAACGGCTGCTGCCGCTGCTGGGCATACACATGACGCAGGTATTGATACTGCTCCAGGCTCGGGCGGGCCTGGGCAAAGGCCCCGGCAATGTTCTGCAGCCCCGGACCGGCGAGCGCCAGCACCTCGGCCTGTCGGTCGCGTTGTACCTCATTGGCATGCCACAGGGGCTCGAAACGCGCCTGCTGCAAACGGCCATAGTGCAGATCCTGTAAAGCCTGCAGGTACTGTTGGCTGATCTGGATATCAGCACACAGCGCGTCGCCCGCCCCATTGCCAGCCGGCAACGCGTAGTTGGCCGGGTCCAGGCCATCGTCGGCCAAGCGCTGCAACTCAGCGTGCAAGGCCGCCACACGCCCGTTGACCGACCACAGCGCAAGGCCCTGTTGCTGCTGATAGAAGGCCTGCAGCAGCGCCTGCGTCGGCGTGTCCACGTGCTTGGCCAGGCCCGGGCACGCGACCGCCAATTGGGTGAGCGCTAATTGCAGCGGGCTTTGATTCTCGGCAGGCGCCACTTCGGCAAACGCGACCAATGGCGCAGCGAGCAAGCAAATGCTCAAGTAACATGCGGACTTTTTGAACAACTGCTTTACTCCAATCCATGGCCGTCACGGTTGACGGTCAACCTTTGCAGCAGATACGACAAACAATCGGGCCAGTGTACAAGCTAGGCTGCCGAGGTGGACGACACGATGTCAGGAGTCAAAGTGGCAAGGGAGACTCTTCACACATGCTGACCTTTTTGTGCCGACTTTTTCTGGCAACAGCAACCTTGGGCGTGATCTGCACGCCAACGTTCGCCGCCAACACAAACAATCCTGCTTTGTATGACAGCCTCTCGCAGGCCGCTCCAGAACTCAATCCCCAAGCGCTAAAAGGCGCCCTGAGCGCCATGCAATGTGCCGTCAACAATGGCGCCCGGCAAGCACGGCACCTGGCCGTGATCGACTACTCGCAACCCTCCACGGCACGCCGGCTCTGGATCTTCGACCTGAACAAGAAGACCGTAGTGCTGCGCGACCTGGTCGCCCATGGACAAAAGTCCGGGGAAAATTTCGCTACCCAGTTTTCCAATCGCCTAGGCAGCTACCAGTCCAGCCTAGGGCTGTTCCGCACCCAGGAAAGCTATGAGGGCACCCACGGTTACTCGCTACGCATGGACGGCCTGGAGCCGGGCTTCAACGACCAGGCGCGTGACCGCGCCATCGTGATTCATGCCGCCGACTATGTGAACCCCTTGTGGAGCAAGCGCCAGGGCCGTATCGGCCGCAGCCAGGGCTGCCCGGCTGTTCGACCACAGGTGGCGCGCCAGGTTATCGACAAACTCAAGGGCGGCCAGTTCATGTTCTCCTGGTACCCCGACCAACGCTGGCTGAAATCCTCGGCCTACCTCAACTGCCAACCACGGCAGGTGGCAAGCATCCTGACCGCCAGCGGGGGCTGAAACGCAGCAGCACACTAGCCAGGAATATCGGCGTGCGTCGGCCCATCGACCAGATTGCCGCGCACCTCGATGGCATGGCCGAAGAACAGCTCACCGTCCTCATGCCAAAAGGTGAAATCCCCGGCGTCGTCGATCTCGATGGTCAGCAGCTTCATGCGTGACAGGAAGTCCGCAGCAGTACATTGCGCTTCATCCTCGCCAAGCCAGTGTTCGTTCTTCAGCGGCAACAATTGGCTCAACGCAAAATCGCTGATACGACGATGCCATTGTTGCTGCGCCTGAAACAGGCCCGCCGCCAGCGAGATGACAGCCTGAGGGCTCTCGGGGTCGGCGCAACGCAACAGCAGGTTGATCTCTGAACCGTTCCAGAGCGCCGTCCCCTCAAACTGATCGGAGCACTTTTCCCGCTCAAGCACGCCAAATTCCGGGGTATCCAACCGCAGAGGGATTTGCAGATCGTCCGCAATGCGCTTCAGCTCGGCATCGGCAACCTGACAAGGCGTGATACTGCGCACCAGGACTGCACCGCTCGCCGCCTCCCCCTGCACATGGAGGGTATGCTGACTGTAGGCGCGAACCTGACGCATCCAATGTTCGACTGCACTCTTCTCTACCGGCATCTCACACCGCTGCCGCTGCTGCGTCACGGCACCGTCCTGGCTTTTCCAGGCGGCCAGGTAGAACACCAGCGTCCATTGCTCAGCGTTGCCAATACAACCCGCCCCCGAACCAAAGGCATCGACCAGCCCGATAACCGGTTCATCCGTGTTCAACATGCGCGCGTTTCCTTTGTCTGTAGTTGGGGCAAGCTTATTGTCCACGTATCAGTTGCTGTGCGCACGCTTCACTGCCGAGCCATTGCAGATACGCCTGAAGGTGCCATAGGATGCCTCCTTATGAATCGATGCTACTGACGCTGGAAAAACGATGACCGAATTACAAGGATGTGTAGAGTTTTCCGGTCTGGAGTGCCGGCCTGTTGGGCCCTCTGACGTAGATATGATCTGCTCACATCGCCAGGAAATGTTTCTTGAGGCGGGTGGGAACCCTGAAGAACTAAGGGTCATGATTCAGCACTTTCGCCCATGGCTGGAGGAGCGGCTCGGTGACGGTCGGTATTACGGATTCAAACTCTTGGATGGCGAACAACCGGTCGCAGCCATTGGCCTGATGAGCATTGATTGGCCTCCCCATCCATCGCACCCGACTCTGGATAAGCGTGGGTACGTGTTGAATGTGTTCGTCCAGCCGGCCTACCGCCGCCGAGGTCTAGCTTCAGCCTTGATGCAAGCTGCTGACGCCGAGTTTGCTCGCCGAGGAATCACCTTCGCTGTCCTGCACGCCACCAATACGGGCAAACCGGTCTATGAGCAAATCGGTTGGACTGGAACGTCGGAAATGGCCAAATCCATTACTTGATAGTGGCCGCTTTCGACCCGAAGCGGCCATTCGTTGGGGCCGTTAGTGGCTCAAAGGAATGCCATTCCAACACCTGTGACTCCGGGGTCATGACGTGGCCATGATCCCAACGCAGCTAAGTACGCAATACCTGCTCACCAGCATTACCAGGCAGGCGGACAGCATCGACCAACGCGACGCAAGCAATCAGGGCGATTCCAACAAGCGCCCAGTGAAAGTCACCTACCGTCAACTCGCTTTCGCCCCCCCGCACCAACATCGACACCCTCAGCAGCAGAGCCGCAATCGCAACCCCGAGTGCCATCGCCAGTTGGAAGAACATGCTGAACAGCGTCGACGCCTCGCCCATCTGTGCCTTTGGAACCTCCGCAAAACCGACGGCGTTGTAGGTGGTGAACTGCATCGAACGAGACAGGCCGCCGATGAACAGCACCAGCACCATCCAGTACCACGGCATGCCCTGCTGCAGGAGCAAACACGCGAGGATGCATCCGACGCCGATCAAGCCATTGACCAGCAGCACGCGACGAAAGCCGTGGCGGCGCAGAAGCCTGGTGGTGAACGGTTTCATCGCCAGGTTGCCGGCGAAAATTGCCAGCACCAGTAGACCGGCGTCCACCGGAGACAGGCCAAAGCCAATCTGAAGCAACAGCGGGATCAGGAACGGTAAAGCACTGATCGACAGACGGAACAGCGTGCCGCCGACGATGCTAGCCCGGAACGTGGCAATGTTCAGGGTCGCCGACGGGAGCAGCGGCGAGACGTGACGCTGACAATGACGGATCGACAGCCAGGTCAGCAGTGCTCCCACGGCAACCAACACCGCCCCCGCGTTGAGGCTGCCGCCCGAGAGCGAGCCAAGCATCTCCAAACCCAACAGCCACGCCGCGCAGGCTGAAGCGAGGAAAACAAAACCGAGCAGGTCGAAGCTCCGTGCCTCGCTTGCGCATGTGTTGGGTATCAATTTCCATGCTGCCGCGATGGCCAGCACGCCAAGCGGAATGTTCAGGTAGAAGATCCATGGCCAGGAAAGATGAGTAACGATCAGCCCGCCAATCGGTGGGCCGAGCACTGGCGCTAATAGTCCTGGCCACGTGATCACCGCGAGCATCTTCACTAAGTCCTGCTTTTCAGTTGTGCGCAGTACCACCAGGCGTCCGACCGGCACCATCAGCGCGCCACCGATGCCCTGCAACACCCGTGCGACGACGAAGGTTTCCAGATTTGGGGCCAGGCCACAGAGCCACGAGGCAAAGGTAAACAGGCCGATGGCCCCGGCGAACACCTGCCGGGCACCGAAGCGGTCAGCCACCCAGCCGCTTAGCGGAATGAATACAGCCACCGCCAGCAGGTAGGCACTGATACCGATGTTCAAGCTGACCGGATTCTCGGCGAAGTCACGGGCCATCTGCGGCAGCGCGGTTGCGATGACGGTGGCGTCGAGGTTTTCCATGAAGAAGGTGACGGCGACCAGCAAGGCGATCCAGGTGGCTTGGCGGGTGTTATGGGTGACTGCAGGATTGGCCAAGGTTACAAGTCCTTCTGACAGTGGAGGGTCTTCAATGAGAGCGCGGGCTGCCCCGCGAATACAGGCAAAGCGGTGTCACGCTTTGAGGCGCCTGATTCGCGGGGGCAGCTAACTCCGAAAGGTTAGAGATGAGGCCTCAGATCATCTTCATCGCCGCACGCAGGGCCAACAGGTATGTCTCGACACCAAACCCGCAGATCTGCCCGCGCACGACTTCGGCAAGCACCGAGTGATGACGAAACGGCTCTCTGGCATGGATATTCGACATATGCACTTCAACCACCGGCACTTCGACGATGGCCAATGCGTCACGAATACCGTAGCTGTAGTGCGTCCATGCTCCAGCATTGATCAGCACGACGTCCACCCTATCTTCATAGGCTTGGTGGATGCGCTCGCACATGGAGCCTTCGAAGTTGGTTTGGAAGCTCTCGACCCGCGCTCCCAGTTCCTCGCCCAGCGATTGCAAGGCCTGGTCGATATCGCTGAGCGTTGCCGTGCCGTATTGGCGAGGGTCTCGCTTGCCGAACATGTTGTGGTTAATGCCGTGCAGCATCAGGACATTGGCGACCATGGCTTACTCCAGAGGAATGGTCAGTCGATCAATCACGGTACGGGTTTCAGGCCGTACCCCTCGCCACCAGGCAAAAGCTTCAGCCGCCTGCTCGACCAACATACCGACACCGTCGGCCATGCGCGCCACACCTTGCGCTTGCGCCATACGAAGAAATGGCGTCAGGCCTTTGCCATAGGCCAGCTCATACGCCAGGCGCGTCTCGGCCAGAACGGCCTTGCGTAGAGGCGGCAGTTCACCCGTCAGGCTGGCGGAGGTAGCGTTGACAACGATGTCGAAACTGAGCCCTTCCAGTTCTTCGTAACGACTGATGCGCAGCCGTGGGTGATTCAGTTCGTTACGTAACGCTAATGCCTTGGCCATATCGCGGTTGGCAATCACCAACTCGCGAGGTCCGGCCTGCAGAAACGGCAGCAATGCTCCACGCACCGCGCCGCCAGCACCGAGCATGAGCACACGCGTGTTGCGAAGAGGTTCGCCGAGATTTTCTTCGATGTCCCGCAACAAACCGATGCCATCGAAGTTTTCCGCAAAGATACGACCATCCTCAAACTTCAGTGCATTGGCCGCCCGTGCCAGTTGAGCCCGCTCGCTGCGCCGATCAGCCAGTTCGAAGGCGCGCAACTTGAACGGGGCGGTGATGTTCATACCCAGTCCGCCGTCACGACGGAAACGCAGTACCTGAGTCTCGAAGTCATCAAGCATGCCTTCGATGGCGCCATACTCCAGAGTCTGGCCGCTGGCCTCGGCGAACAGGCCGTGAATCAAAGGGGACTTGGTGTGGTTGATCGGCCGGCCGATCACTGCGTAGTGGTCGCTCATTGCGTGTCTCCATGTGTAAACAGCACACCGTCTGCCTGCATGACAGTGATTTCTTCAGGGCTGAAGCCAAGCCCGGCAGCGACTTCGGCATTGTGCTGGCCGAGGTCCGGGGCCACCTGGTGGATGGTGGTGTCGCAGTCGGAAAAACGGAACGGCAGGTTGGGCAGGCGCAAGGTGCCGTAGCGCGGGTGCTGCTGTTCGATGACCATGTTGCGCGCCTGGATCTGCGGGTCGGCCAGCACCTCGTCAATGCGCTGCACCTTCGCACTGGGGATGTCGATGTTATCGAGCAGCGCGAGGATGTCGGCTACCCGGCGAGCGCCAACCCAGTCACGGACCACCGCCAGGATCGCCTCGCGATGGGCGTTGCGGCCGTTGAGGTTGTGGTAGCGGCGGTCGCTGCCGAACCCGGGCGGGCCGCCGTTGGCTTCGAGCATGGCGGCAAAGCGCTGCCAGGCATCGTCGACCTGGGCAGCGATCACCAGGTCGCCGTCGGCAGCGCGGAACACGCCGTACAAGGTCGATGTGGGCATGTCGTGGCCGGTCTGCTGGGGGAGCACGGTGCCGCCGGACAGGGTGTAGCACTGCACCGCGTATTCGTGCATCGACACCAGGGTGTCGTACAGGGCCATGTCGATGTGCTGGCCACGGCCACTGCTTACGCGGCCGAGCAGCGCGGCATTGATCGCCGCCACCGCGTGAATGCCGGTGTACATGTCACCCAGTGAAATGCGCAGCAGCGGCGGCGCTTCGCCCGGCACGCCAACCATCTGCATGATGCCGCTCTTGGCCTCGGCGATCAGCCCGAAGCCGGCGCGGTGGGCGTCCGGCCCGGTGTGGCCGTAGGCGGAAATCGAGCAGTACACCAGGCGCGGGTTGCGAGCCGACAGCTCGGCGTAGCCCAATCCCAGCTTGTCCAGCGCGCCTGGGCGGTAGTTCTCGATGAACACGTCGGCCGAATCGGTCAGGCGCTGCATGAACGCCTTCCCGCGCGGGTCCTTCATGTTGACGCTGACGCCCTGCTTGCCCATGTTCAGCTGCAGGAAATAGCCGCTCTGCTGGTCGTCCAGGGTGAACGCATGCTGGCGACCAGCATCGCCGCTGCCCGGCCGTTCGACCTTGATCACCTCGGCGCCCAGCGCCGCCAGACAGCGCCCCACATAAGGCCCGGCGAGGAAGTGGCTGTAGTCGATGACGCGAATACCCGCCAATGGCAATGCCTGGCTCATGCCTCTACCCTCCTCGGCACCATCAGCCGGTGCTCGCCACGCTGCACGACGTCGCCGTGCTGGTTGACCAGCTCCGAAGGCAGCACCACGATGCCCCAACCCGGGCGGCTGTTACTCGGACGCATTGCGCCAACGCGCATACGTACATGGAGCACGTCGTTGACCTTGATCGGCAGCACGAAGTCCCAGGTCCAGCCCAGCGACATGCCTGGCAGGAAGCGGTACTCGCACTGGGTTTTCAGGCCATCGGCGATCGACAAACCGAACAGGCCATGGGCGACCAAGCAGCCAAAGTGGCTGGCGTTAGCGTAGGCTTCGTCGACATGCACCGGCGTGTGGTCGCCGGTGAGGTCGGCATAAGCCAGGATGCGTTCGCGGGTCACGGTGTAAGTCGGGCTGATGCATTCGTCGCCTTCGCGGGCATCGTCCCAGTACTTTTCAATCACGCGCATGCCTGCACCTCCGCTCGCGGGTCGATGGCCAGTGCCTGCGCCACGCATTTCGCCGGCAGCGCCTGGATGAATTCCACTGCCAGGCCGTCCGGCAGGCGCAACCAGTTGCGGCCCTGGGGCATTTCGCTGACGCCGAAGTGCTGGGCGGCGGCCAGCGCTGCTTCCAGGTCCTCGCACATGATGCCCAAGTGGGCCATGCGCCCTTCCGGCCCGGCGAAGTCCGGCTGATGAATGAACTGCAGGCCGCCGAGTGTCCAGTACTGCGCCGGTTGCTCGACGTCGCCCTGCACTTCACGCATGGTCATGCCACACACTTCGCTGAAAAAACGGATATGCCACTGAATGTCCTGCACCCAGAACGCCACGTGTTCGAGGTAGGCTTTTGGCTGGCTCATGGGGTTTCCCTTTTCTGGTGATCGGTCATGGCGCGTTCGATGCCCTTTATGCAGGCCACCAGGGTCGCGTTGACCGGTGTGGCCACGCCATGGCGCTGACCCCAGCGCACGACGGAGCCGTTGATGAAGTCGATTTCGGTGATCGAGCCCTTTTCCAGGCTCTGCAGCATCGAGGTGCGGAAGCTCGCCGGCAGGCCTTCAGCGGCCAACGTCCAGGCGGCTTCAGGACTGCTCAGATTGAGACGGATGCCAGCGCGCTCGGCCACGGCGATGGCTTCGGCCACGGCAGCCTTGGCGGTACTTTCCAGCAGCGGCTCGCTGTACAGCTGGCCATAGCTGAGCATGGTGATGCCGCTCAGCGCGCCGGTGGCGACGTTGACCAGCAACTTGTCCCACATGGTGCCGAGAATGTTGTCGCTGACCGTCGTGGCTAATCCGGCACCGTTCAAAACTTCGGCGATGGCCTGCACGCGCGGTGACAGCTGGCCATCTAGTTCACCGATGAAGGTCTGTTTGCCGGCCACCCCAGCGCGGATCGAACCCGGCGCCAGCAGTACGCCGCCTACATAGGTCTTGCCGGCCAGCACCCGCTCACGACCGACGGCGTCGGCCAGGATATCCTCGTGGCCAAGGCCATTCTGCAGCGACAGCACCAGCGTCTGTGGCCCGATCAGCGCAGCGGCACCGGCGATGGCCTCGGCGGTGTGGAACGACTTCACCAACACCACCACTAAGTCAGCCACACCGACATCTTCGGCTTCGATGGCAGCTTTGACCGGAACCCGTCGCTCCCCTCGTTCGTCGTGCACCCGCAGTCCGTGCAGGTTCATCGCCTCGACGTGCGCACGACCGCGGTTCAAAAGCCAGGTTTCATGCCCCGCCTCGCTCAGGGCCGCACCAATGGCGCAGCCCAGAGCACCGGCGCCCAGAATGCAGATTTTCACGTCGCAGACCTCCTGTGGTTTGCGACTACCTTATGCAGCGAGGGTTATTTGCGCTATACAATGAATTCAATACGACTATTGAGATTCGCAATAATGAATGCCCTGGAGGCTCTGCCCGAACCCAAGCTGCTGCAACTGTTCGACGTTCTATACCACTGCCGCAGCGTGACCCGAGCGGCCGAGCAGCTAGGGCAGAGCCAGCCGACTATCAGCATCTGGCTGGCGCGCCTGCGCGAACAGTTGAACGACCCGTTGTTCGTGCGCACGCCTGGGGGCATGGCCCCTACGCCACGGGCCGATCAACTGATCGGCCCGTGCCGCGAGGTGCTGGAGTCATTGCGCAGGCTAACGGCATGGGAGCCTAAGTTCATAGCAGCCACAGCGCAGCGGCGTTTTCGCCTATGTGTCAGTGATGCCAGCCATATCACCCTGCTGCCGAGCATCCTCAACCACCTGCGCAGCCATGCGCCGGGCATCCGACTGGAGGCGGCGCGGATCGATGGCAATACCGAGAGCGCACTGGAATCGGGCGAGGCGGACCTGGCCATTGGCTTCGTGCCCTGGCTGGGTGGGGGGATTTACCAGCAGATGCTGTTCGAGCAGGACTGGGTGTGCCTGAGCAACCCGCAGCATCCGCGCCTGGGTAAAGGCATGAGCTTAACGCGCTACCGGACCGAGGGGCATGTGCAGATTAGTTTCGGCACTGGACAGAAGCTGCTGGAGGCAGGGTTGGCACGCGCTGGGATCGAACGGCGGATCATGCTGGAGCTGCCGGCGTTTCTCGGGTTGGGGATGATAATCGGGACGACGGATCTGCTGGCCACCTTGCCGCGACATATCGGGCAGACACTGGCTGACATGCATGGGCTACGGGTGCATGACTGCCCGGTTGAAGTGGAGGGGTTCACCGTCAAACAGCATTGGCATGCACGATATCATCAGGACAGTGGGAATCGGTGGTTGAGGGAAGTCGTTCGTGGATTGTTCCATTCACCAAGTCAATCATGATGTAGTTTCGACTTAGATAGGAAATGTGATTTAAGCCGTCCGCTCTGGCCACAAGCCTATCATAGCGAAGGGCGGCTTCGGGTCGGCTTCTGCCGCTCGCGAAAAACTGCTTTGGATTGTGCAACCCCTGCCCAAGCGTCAAACCATTACCTCGAACCAGCGAAGCATGCCATTTCAGTTTCCTGTCGCAGTGCAAACCTGACGCGCAGGCATTGCTCGAAAAAGTCTCAGGCGATGGCATCATCGGAGTGGATGGTGACAGTGGTCGCCCACGCGGGTTAATCCACCAGCAGATTACCTTGCTGATCAGCGAATTTCTGGTGCAGTCATCTGGCTACAAAGCGGTCAGCCCAGGCGCAGCTCCTGCGCGGTGAGCCTGAAAAACCATTATCTGTAGTTACTCATCATCATGCCGGCACGTGAATCACATCGTCTGTATGGATGAATAACCGAGGCGGTCGCACTTGTACCATGGTGCCTGGGCACACTCTGGCTCAAGGAGATGGCATGACCTCAATTGATCAATTGGAAACCCGCCTGCGCACGCTTGAAGATGTCGAAGCGATTCGCCAGCTCAAGGCGCGCTATCTGGCGTGTTGCGATCTGAAGGATCCGCAGGGCATGCGCGACTGCTTCGCGCCGGGCCCGGTGCTTATCGACTATGGCCGGATCGGTGTTTTCGAAGACCGCGACCAACTCATGGCGATTTTCCAACAGCTCGGCTGCCATCCGCATGTTGTCGAGATGCACCATGGCGTCAACCCGCAGATCGATGTGCTTGATGACGAGCACGCCAGCGGCACCTGGGGTTTGCATTACCAGATGATCGACACGCAATCGCGGGTTATCACCCAGCTTGGCGCGCACTATGACGACGAGTACCGCAAGATCAACGGTCATTGGAAGATCAGCGCCACGCGCTGCGTGGTGACATCCACGCTGATCGCCAGCTATGAAGAGGCCGAGCCCGGTGTGCGCTTCGCCGGTGTTCAGGCGAGTGCCACAGAAATGGGAGCACCTGCAGATGAGTAACGATCACAGCCAATTGGTCGCGGTTGTAACAGGCGCGTCGCGTGGTGCCGGCAAAGGCATTGCTCTGGCACTCGGCGCGGCGGGCGCGACGGTGTATGTGACGGGCCGCTCGCAGAACGAGGGCGATGCGCCGTTGCCAGGCACGATCCACGAGACGGCGCGCCAAATCGATGCGTTAGGCGGCAAGGGCATCGCCGTCGCGTGCGATCACGCCGATGATGAGCAGGTGCGCAGCCTCTTCGAGCAGGTCGAGCGCGAGAGCGGGCGGCTCGACATCCTTGTCAATAACGCGACGTTTCTACACGATCAACTGATAAACCCCGGACCGTTCTGGGAGAAGCCACTCGATCTCGTCAAGATCCTCGACGTCGGTTTACGCTCCGCCTATGTGGTGAGCTGGTACGCGGCTCCGCTGATGGCCAAACGTCGTGGCGGGCTGATCGTGTTCACCTCGTCATTTGGCTCGAACTGCTACATGCACGGCGCAGCCTATGGCGCGCAGAAGGCCGGTGTCGACAAATTCGCCAAAGACATGGCCGTGGACTTTCGCCCCTACGATGTCGCGGTGGTGTCCATCTGGATGGGTCCGCTGCGCACGGAGCGCACGACACGCGCATTGCAAGAGCACCCGGATCGCTACGAGGAATTTTCGTTCGTCATGGAAAGCCCGGAGTTCACTGGCAGGGTCATTCACGCGCTGTATTGCGACCCTGACCGAATGACGCACTCCGGGCAGGTCCTGATCGGGGCAGAAGTTGCGGTGAAGTACGGCATTGTCGATCTGAATGGCCAACAGCCTCCGTCCTATCGCGACATGCTGGGCAGTCCAGTGCAGGCACATCCGGCGATTGTCGAGTAGCGAGGCAGCCGATAGCAGCTTGAGACCGTAAACGTCGGCTCGACGGGATGCGGAAGAGATAGCCGTCGGTGTAGAGCTTTAGCGAGGTCGCGAGGACCTTCAAACGACTCAGGGTTCGCCATACATATTTGCAAGGCAAGCACCAAGGGGCTGGGGCCATGCTGAATGGCCTCGCCCAGAGGCTATGGCGTCGAGGCATGCTCAGGGACAGGCCGGTGAGGAATAGTCTGTCCGTTGGCAATGGCACTGGCACTGGCACTGGCTTCAAGCTTCGCACGCTCCGCTTCCAAAAAAACATACGCGGCTTGCAGGGTGGTGATCTTCGCTTGAATTTCGGCCATCTTGCTGGCGACCAAGGCAGCGCCTTGAGCGCAATCGATCGTATTACCCCGCTTGGCCGCGAGGATGTCGCCGATCTCAGCGAGTGAAAACCCTCCGCTCTGGGCACTCTGAATGAATGCCAAATCAACAACGGTCTGATCACTGTAGCTGCGGTAGTTGTTGGCCTGTCGATGGGCCACGATCAGCCCGAGCTGCTCGTAATAGCGCAATGCATGGCGCCCGAGGCCACTGCGGCGCTCCAACTCCCCAATGTTCACATTAAAAATTCCTTGACTGTAGAGCAGGCTCTACACCTTAGCCTGCGCCAATCGTCCAAACAAGGAGTCAGGCATGAGCGTTGAATGCTTCGTCACAGGCGGCAGCGGGTTTGTGGGTCAACATTTACTGGCCCGTCTTACTGCCACAGGGCACAAAACCTGGGTGCTTATGCGCAGCCCTGAAAACACTGAGCGTCTCAGAGAGCAGGTAGGCCGACTGGGCGGTAACCCTGCGTATATCCATGCCGTTGAGGGCGATATCAGCAGAGAGGGGCTTGGGCTCAGCGAGGCAGACAGGCAGCGCGTGTCTTCGGCCGCTGTGGTTTTCCACCTCGCGGCGCAATTTACCTGGGGGCTTACCATTGAGCGCGCCCGCACAATCAATGTGCAAGGGGCGCTGAACGTCGCCAGGCTTGCGGCGAGCCAGCGTATCCGATTGCTGATGGTGGGCGGCTTTATGCTGCAGAACCTTACCCACCTTGCCAGTATCGGGGTTGATAATGAGCACCCTGAAAACACACATTGGCCCGCAGTCTACAGCCGTGTAGGTGGCTACGAAGGCAGCAAGCTCGAGTCCCATTTCGCAGTCATTCGTTACATGCGGGAAGCGGGCGCGGATTACACGATCGTTCATCCTGCGACGGTGTGTGGCCACAGCGAGAGTGGGCACATCCTGGAAGGGCAACCGCTGGCCGAACTCATTCGAAATCTGGCACAAGGCCGGTTCAAAGCTGTCCCCGGTTCCGCCGCGCACTGGTTGCCATTGGTCAGCGTCGATTACCTGGTGACGATGATAACCTGCGTGGCGTTCGACCCTTCGATGGCCAACCGGCAGGTCCTGGCGCTCGATGAGCGCACACCGAACTTACAAGGGATGCTTCAGCAGGTCGCAATAACGCTGAAGGTCAAGGCACCCCGCCGCCATGTAGCTATAGGGGTGCTCAGGTGGCTTTTGACGATTCCCGGACTGGCAGCCCGACTCGCGATCAGCGCCGAGTCACTGAACTTTATTCAGACGCAGCGCTTCGACATGAGCGATAGCAAGCAACTGGAAAGCAAGTATCAGTTAACACATCCCAACCTGGCGCGAACGTTGGAAAAGACAGTGCGCTACGTCGAGAGTTACCTGCCCAATTGAACCAACCACGTCAGGCCATCTTCGGTGAAGTAGCAAATTCCCTATGCTGTACTGCACGCTCCGGCAAGGCGCTGTGGTGCCAGTACCTTCGCGGTGTTTGTATCGCAGGCAAGCCTGCTTGTATGAATCCCCCACCGGACTGCAGTCCATCTTGTGGGAGCGGGCTTGCCCGCGATGGTATCGGCGTGGTCTCAGTAAATTCGCGGTGCTTGTATCGCATCATACAGCGGCCGATTTCAGCAGCCCAACCCTCGTTCAGCAGGTGTTTTAATTCGTGCCTGTTGCTTCGTGTCATGGCGGTTGTGCGCGGGGCGCCTTCGGGTGCGCTGGGGTCCTTGAGTCCCGGTCTACCAATCCGCGTACAACTGCCACCCTTATCGGCTACCAAGGACATTCGCGTCAGCTCACGCACATCTGCGCTTGAATCCACACATCAACCCCGTTAACCTCCCCTGCGTTGCTGCCAATCCAGCGACCGGGTTTAGCAGCCCGCCCAATGATCAAGGTGCATACAGTGCCCATTACTCGTTCAGCAGACGATTTGATTCGTGACTGTTGTCTTGTGTTATGGCGGTTGTGCGCGGGGCGCCTTCGTGCGCGCCGGGTTCCTTGATCCCTGGTCTGCTAACCCGCGTACAGCTGCCACCCTTATCGTTTAGCAGCGATGGGTAGTAGCTCCACTGATCAAGGAGCGTCACCATGACCAAGATAGTCCCCGATCCCCCGCACACCAACATCCTGAAAACCACCGCCTGCGCCACGTTCGGTTCCTGCGAAGACAGCCACGATCCGCTGTTCAGTGTTCGCGCCGGGCTCAACGTCGAAGACGTGCTGATTCACCTCACCATCCTGCTACGTTCCGCCTACGCCACCAATGAACAAGCCTGTCAGGTGGTCGACAGCGAAACCCGGCATCTGCTCTGGTCCACCCGCACGGCCGTTGATATGGCTCAAGGGCTGGCGCAGGCGTTGCTCGGTGGCATGGAGGCCGAGCGCTCAAGGCCGGAAACGCGCTAACGGTATAACGGGCAGCGGCGCTCGCCCCGCCCGCTTTTCAGGCCACGGCAGGTTCTGCGTCCAGGCCTTTCTGCACATACCAGGACAACGGCAGCGTCAGCAACAGGGTGGTGGTCACGATGAACACAGCGAAGGGCACCCCCGTGATATCGCCCAGGCACATACGGCAATTGTCGAGTAGCGAGGCAGCCGATAGCAGCTTGAGACCGTAAACGTCGGCTCGACTGAATGCGGTAGAGATAGCCGTAGATGTCGATCTTTAGCAAGATCGCGGGTCAGGTACATTACGCCCCCAAAGCTCCAGTGGGTATATCTGAGCATATCGGAAGGTATCTCAAAATTTATGACTATGGGCTTTTGGGGAGGGGCTAAAGGCGTGCCTCTAAAAGACACGCCTGCCACCTCAGTCTTCGGACATCGACAGTAAACCCTCGTCCAGCCGGCCACCCTGGATGTTGATTGCCGACAGTTGCTCATCGATCTCCTGCAGGTCCGTTTCGGTCAACTCAAACTCGATCGATTTGATGTTGTCGTCCAGGTATTCAATTTTGTCCATGCCAGGGATGGGCACAATCCACGGCTTTTGGGCCAGTAGCCAGGCCAGTGCAATTTGCACCGGTGTCGCGTTCTTTTTCGCTGCCATGGCGCGGAGCATGTCTACCACTGGCATGTTCGCCCGAATCGCTGCCTGAGTGAAACGCGGAAAATTCGCTCGCAGGTCGGTGGCGCTGTCAAATTTCGTATTGGCATCGATGGTGCCGGTCAGAAATCCTGTCCCCAGCGGGCCCCAAGGCACAAAACCAATGCCAAGTTCTTCGCACACCGGGATCACCTCTGCTTCCGGCTCCCGTGTCCAGATCGAGTACTGGTTCTGCACCGCCGCAACCGGGTGCACAGCATGCGCCCTGCGAATGGTCGAGGCGCCGGCTTCGGACAAGCCGTAGTGCAAAACCTTGCCCTCGGTGATCAGGTCTTTCAACGTCCCCACCACGTCCTCAATCGGCACATCAGGGTCAACACGGTGCTGATAGAAAAGGTCGATGTAATCCGTCTTCAAGCTTTTCAGCGAAGCTTCGGCCACCGCTCGAATGGTTTCTGGCCGGCTGTCGGTGCCGACAATGCCACCGTTCTCCAGCTTGAAACCAAACTTGGTCGCGATAATGACCTGGTCACGAAACGGAACGAGGGCTTCACCCAGCAGCATTTCGTTGGTGTAGGGGCCGTAGGCCTGTGCCGTGTCGAAGAAGTTGATACCCCGCTCCACGGCAGCGCGAATAACCTCCACGCCTTGGCTTTGCTCGACGGCTTTGCCGGTGCCAAAGCTCAGGTTCATCACGCCCATGCCCAAGGCAGACACTTCAAGGCCGCTGCCGCCTAACTTGCGAGTCATCATTTTTTCACCTTTTGCGTTAGCAGTAAGTTTTGATGCCGCCAGTGTGTGCCCACGAGAAACGCTGCTCCACTGTGCTTTTGCCCGACCTGTTGTGATTTTGCTTATATATTCTGGATTGGTGGTACGCATGCCCTGCTCCCACTTCAAAGCCCAGGCAGGGCAAATCTGTCGTCGTATCGGAGAGCCCCATGATCAACACTTCAGTCCCGCAGATGACTTCAGCCGAACACCTTGATGCCTACCCCGCCGGCCAGAGAGTCAGCACCACCAATGGCCCCGCCTGGCAAGACGTGCGGTTGTCCGTGTTCTCGCTAGCGTCAACCTCGGAGGTCTTTAGCATGCCGGCGGTCGCTGAGCCTTTGATCGTCTGGGTGACCTCGGGTGAGGCTGAAACCCAGGAGCGCGAGGAAGACGGCCCGTGGATGATCAGCCGGATTAAACAAGGCTCGCTGTTTGTAACCGCCGCTGGTGCGCCTTATGACTTTCTCTGGAAACGCTTGAGCACCGAGCCGTTCGAAGTGGTCATGGTGCTTCTGAGCCTGGCGCTGTTCGAGGAGGCCTTGCACGACCTCTACGGCGCGAACGCTGCGCATGCCACACTTCGTGATATCTCGGGGTTCGAGGATCCACAACTGGTCACCTTGCTGCAATGCTTGCGCGAAGAGGCCAGCCGTACCGAGGCCAGCAAACTGTTTACTCACGGAATCGCCCAGGCCTTGAGCATCCATCTGGCACGCCACTATGTAGAACTCGACACACACTCGAGCAAGGAGGCACCATCCCTGCCGGCCTTCAAGCTGCGCCGGATCACCGCCTGGATGGCGGAGCATTTGGCCGAGGAGTTCAGCCTGGCGCTGTTGGCCGAACAGGCGGGCATGAGCGAGTCCCACTTCAATCGCCTATTCAAACGTGCCGTGGGCATTGCACCGTCGCAATATCAAATCAAATTGCGTATAGACACGGCACGACGTCTGTTGCGCGAAACAGAGATGACGGTCATCACGATCGCGAACGCAGTCGGATACTCCAACCCGAGTCACTTCTCTCGCATATTCCGCAAAGACACCGGTTTTTCACCGAGCGACTACCGGCGCCAGCGCTAACCCGCCTTCCCCGGCGGACAACAGATACTTACAACTTCACAACTTGAATCTGATGAGCGCTCTTGGTGCCTGTGAGGATTAGTTCTTGTAACGCAACGCGTCCACCAGCAACGCAAATGCGGGCGATGCCTGGCGCCGACTCGGGTAGTAGAGATGGAACCCGGCGAACAGCGGCGACCAGTCTTCCAGCACATGAATCAGACGGCCAGTCTTGAGGTGGGGCGCAACCAGGTCGTGGGGAATGTAGCTCAGTCCGAAACCGTCCAGCGCCGCTTGCAGCAGCTGATACACGCCGTTGTATGTCACTTGGCCCGTCACGCGGACCTTGAGGCTTTCTCCATCTTTGGAGAACTCCCAGGCATACAGGCCGCCGTTTGTGGGCAGTCGGAGGTTATTGCATAGATGATCAGTGAGCGCTCGGGGAGTCTTGGGCAATTCACGGTTTGCAAAGTAGGCAGGTGAGCCGACCACCGACATACGCATATCCGGCCCGATACGAGTAGCAATCATGCCTTCTGCCACGTCCTCGCCCAGCCTGATCCCGGCGTCAAAGCCTTGGGCTGCAATGTCGACAAAGCTGTAATCGCAGCACACTTCCACCGAGATGTCCGGGTATTTGGGCAAGAACTCTTTCAGCACGGGCCGGATGATGAGGTCCAGTACATGGTCCATGGCGTTGATGCGGATACTGCCAGCGGGGGTATCGCGCAGATCACTCAGACCTGCCAGCTCGATTTCAATTTCCTCAAAATGGGGCCCGACCTTACTTATCAAACGCTCGCCCGCCTCAGTGGGCGAAACGCTGCGCGTGGTACGGGTCAGCAGCCGCAGGCCGAGTCGCGCTTCCAAACCACGAATGGTATGGCTTAGCGCCGATTGAGAAACCCCCAGCTTGGCAGCGGCCTTGGTAAAGCTCCTTTCCCGGGCGACAGCGAGAAAGGCGAGCAGATCGTTGGCGTTTTCCCGCAGCATTAATGAGTCACTCGCATAAGTATATTCTGATTCTAGCGGCTAATCATTGTAATACGCAGCTGATAAATTTGTGATCTTGCTCTGGGTCAGCTGACGGCACGCCTGCCAAGTTCAAGAGGCGCTTTTGAATACTAGAGGTTCCGCTCCGTTATTCGTCAATCCGGGCCGTCACTGACGGCTATTGTCTAAGGGGGATCACCATGAAAAGCCTCGCAGCCACGGCGTTATCGCTGTCATTGCTCACTCTTGATGTACCCGCAGGGGAGAAATCCATGCTCGTCATCAACACCAACGGCTCGCAGCCATCGGCCAAGGGACCAGCCGATTATTTCACCGGCACTGTTCGCATCGACGCGCCGTTCAAGGGCACAGAAGACGCTCGGGTCAGCGGCGCCACCGTGACCTTCGAGCCCGGTGCGCGCACTGCCTGGCACACGCATCCTTTAGGCCAGACCCTGATCGTCACTGCTGGCTCCGGCTTGGTGCAGGAGCTGGGCCAGCCGGTTCGCTCCATCAAACCAGGCGACACTGTGTGGATTCCGCCAAACGTCAAACACTGGCATGGCGCGACAGCAACCACTGCTATGACTCACATCGCCATTGCCGAAGTTCTGGACGGCAAGGTGGTCGACTGGATGGAACAGGTCAGCGACAAACAATATGCCCAAGGGCTTTGATACCGCCCAATCGTGCATTCAGCGCGCTTGAGCGGCTCCGAGCAACTGCGCCGCAGGCTGGCACACAACGCTGGCATCGGACTTCAACTTCAAGCCGTACACCCAGAGTAAAAAGTCAGTCGCTAAGCCCGTTCCACCGCACTCGCCAGTCGTACATTCGAAACGGCTGGCGCTTGCCCTCTCGAGACCCCATACAGCATGTCGCAGCACAACCACTCAACTATCGATGCTCCGCCATCCGACCGCCAGAGCCTGTCGACGTTGGCAATCCTCAGTACGTTGATGGCGTTCGCCTCGATTTCCACCGATCTGTATCTGCCCGCCTTGCCCGCTATGGCCGATGCCCTGCACGCCAGCGCAGGCCAAGTGGAGCTGACCATTTCCGGATATCTGATCGGCTTCAGCCTCGGACAGTTGTTGTGGGGTCCAATTGGAGACCGTCATGGTCGCCGCTTGCCGATTGCTCTGGGTCTGGTGCTATTCATCATCGGCTCTGCGGGGTGTGCGCTTTCGGACAGCTCCAGCGTGATGATCGCCTGGCGTGCGGTGCAAGCGGTGGGAGCCTGCGCCAGCGTAGTGCTGGCACGCGCGATGGTTCGCGACCTGTACAGCGGGCATCGGGCCGCGCAGATGCTTTCGACCCTGATGACGGTCATGGCCATCGCGCCGCTGCTGGGGCCCAGCCTCGGTGGACTGATCCTGCACGTTGCGTCGTGGCGGGCGATCTTTTGGGCACTGGTACTGGTCGGGCTGGGGACACTCGCAATGCTCTATGTCCTGCCGGAAACCCTGCCTGCCCAGCGGCGCAATCGGGAACCTCTCAGTAATGCGCTGAATCGCTATGTGCGGTTGCTGGGCGACCGCAGCATCCTCGGTTACATCGGTGCCGGTGGGTTCTTCTACGGTGCGATGTACGCCTATATTGCAGGAACGCCCTTCGCTTATATCAGCTACCACCACGCCTCACCCCAGCAATACGGCGTGCTGTTCGCCGTAGGCATCGTCGGCATCATGCTGACCAATCAACTCAACTCGCGCTGGGTGGCAAGCCATGGAAGCGACCGTTTGATGCGAATGGGCACCCTGGCCGCCGCGCTGTCGGCGCTGCTGCTGGCCATCGACGCCTGGACTGACTGGGGTGGCCTTGCCGGTCTGGTGATCCCGCTTTTTCTGTTCGTATCTGCGACCGGCTTCATCGTTGCCAACTCCATTGCAGGAGCCATGAGCGCGTTTCCAGAGTTTGCAGGTTCGACTTCCGCACTGGTTGGCTCTCTGCAATACGGCACCGGCATCCTCGGCTCCGGTCTGGTTGGCACGCTCGCCGATGGCACGCCCCGGCCGATGGCTGCGGTGATCCTGTTGTTTGGCGTCGGCAGCCTGCTCTGCGCCAGGTGGCTGGTCCCCAGAGTGAAAACACCGACTGCCACGGCGACATCTCTTTAGAAAAACACTCAGCCAATAGAGTTGAATTTCACACGAGGTTTTCCATGAAAAACACTAGCAAAGTCACAGTCGTCATCGGGGCCGGATCGATCGGTCAAGCGATTGCCCGCCGCGTCAGCGCAGGTAAACACGTCGTGCTGGCCGACCTTCGCCAGGAGAACGCCAACGCAGCGGCCAAGGTGCTGCTCGATGCAGGGTTCGAGGTCACGACAGCCGTCGTCGATGTGTCCTCGCGTCAGTCGGTGGAAGCGCTGGTTCAGACGGCAGCCGCCATCGGTGATATCACTGGTGTGATCCACGCTGCGGGTGTTTCACCTTCGCAAGCGCCGGTGGCGACCATCCTGCGCGTGGACCTGTACGGCACCGCGCTGGTGCTGGAGGCATTTGGCAACGTGATCGCCGAAGGTGGCTCGGGGATTGTCATCGCCTCGCAATCCGGGCATCGCTTGCCTGCCCTGACACCTGAGCAGAACAAAGCGTTGGCAACCACGCCAGTCGAAGAGCTGTTGGCGCTGCCGATGCTGCAAGCCGACAAGGTGACCGACCCGCTGAATGCTTACCAGATATCCAAGCGCGGCAATTCACTGCGTGTGATGGCCGAGGCCGTGCGCTGGGGCAAGCGCGGAGCACGTGTCAACACCATCAGCCCCGGCATCATCTTCACCCCGCTGGCCAGAGACGAATTGAGCGGCCCGCGAGGCGAAGGCTATCGGCGCATGATCGACCTCAGCGCCGTCGGCCGTGGCGGCACACCTGATGAAGTGGGTGCCGTCGCGGCACTACTGATGGGGCCTGAAGGGACTTTCATCACCGGCAGCGACTTCCTCATGGACGGCGGTGTCACCGCAGCCTACTGGTACGGCGATCTGGCGCCTCAGTAGGACGCCTGCCGTTCACTAAGAGCAGGTCCACCCCTGCCCACTTCTACAATTTTCGAGGACTCCCAATGAAGACCGTAGGCTACGCAGCCCTTACCGCCGAATCACCCATGACACCGTTCGTGTTCAATCGTCGCGCCCTGCGCCCCAACGACGTCGCCATGGAAATTCTCTACTGTGGCGTCTGTCATTCGGACCTGCACACTGCACGCAATGATTGGGGCTGGACCGTTTACCCGGCGTTGCCAGGCCACGAAATCGTCGGTCGGGTCACCTCCGTGGGCGCCGACGTGAGCCGCTACAAAGTGGGCGACACCGTTGCCGTCGGCTGCATGGTGGACAGCTGTATGGAGTGTGATCAGTGCCGCAAGGGCGAAGAGCAATTGTGCCGCGAAGGCAACACCAACACCTATAACGGTCAAGACCGGGTGACCAGGGAAAATACCTACGGCGGTTACTCAAAGCACCTCGTGGTTCGAGAGGAGTTCGTCTTGCGCGTGCCCCAAAACCTGGATCTGGCAAAAGTCGCTCCCCTGCTGTGCGCGGGCATTACCACCTACTCGCCGCTGCGCAGCTGGAACGTCGTGCCCGGCAGTCGCGTTGCCGTGATCGGTCTGGGTGGGCTGGGTCACATGGCGGTCAAACTGGCCCACGGCATGGGTGCCAAGGTCACCGTACTGAGCCGCTCCGCCGACAAGAAAGACGACGCTCTGACGCTTGGCGCCGATCACTTCCTGCTGTCGACCGACAGCGATGCGATGACCAAGGCGCAGTCGAGCTTTGACCTGATCATCGACACCATTCCGGTGAAGCACAGCGTCGACCCTTATGTATCGCTGCTGGATATCGACAGCACGCTGGTCCTAGTCGGCCAGGTCGGTCCTATGGCCGAACACAATTCAGTGCCGATGCTGCTCGGTCGTCGTCGCATCGCCGGGTCGCCTATCGGTGGCATCAAGGAAACGCAGGAAATGCTCGACTTCTGCGCCGAGAAAAACATCCTGCCCGACTGCGAAATGATCCGCATGGACGAGATCAACCATGCCTTTGACCGCATGGAAAAAGCCGATGTGCGTTATCGCTTCGTCATCGATATGGCGTCCCTGAATCAGGGATAGAATCCATGAAGCTGATCACCACGCTCGCCAGCGTGTTGTTTTCCGCCCTGGTGGGCGCTGAAGAAGGCAAGCCCCCGGCGTGACCCCAAGCCTACCCGGATGTATTGGAAGTCACGCCTCAGTTGTACGCGTACACCACGGATCTGTTATTCGGCGAAGTCTGAAAACGCCCGAATTTGGTCACGCGAGAAAAGCCACATGCAGCACCCGCTGAATACCCGGATGGTTTGAATCGAACCATGGATAACGTTGTCCATGGCGACCTTAATGCGCCAGGATCGGAGCCGAGTGCTCATACAGCGCCCCACCCTCGTTCAACAGGTGCTTTAATTCTTGCCTGTTGCTTCGTGCTATGGCGGTTGTGCGCGGGGCGCCTTCGTGCGCGCTGGGTTCCTTGATTCCCGGTCTACCAACCTGCGTACAGCCGCCACCCATTCGTTTGGTAGCGATACATGGCGGCTCCAACAATCAAGGAGCGTCACCATGACCAAGATAGTCCCCGATCCCCCGCACACCAACATTCTGAAAACCACCGCCTGCGCCACGTTCGGCTCCTGCGAAGACAGCCACGATCCGCTGTTCAGTGTTCGCGCCGGGCTCAACGTCGAAGACGTGCTGATTCACCTCACCATCCTGCTACGTTCCGCCTACGCCACCAATGAACAAGCCTGTCAGGTGGTCGACAGCGAAACCCGGCATCTGCTCTGGTCCACCCGCACCGCCGTTGATATGGCTCAAGGGCTGGCGCAGGCGTTGCTCGGTGGTATGGAGGTCGACCGCTCAAGGCCGGAAACGCGCTAACGGTAAAACGGGCAGTGGCTCAGCTGCTGCCTGTTTGATGTGCGCAGCCAGCAGTTGATGGCGTACTTACAGGCGAGGTGTGCTGCCATGAACGCGGATAACCCATCAGGAAATCCACCGAGGCGCCATGATCACAGCGCGAGAGGAAAAAAGCGGCACCCAATGAGTGCCGCTTAAGCGGGCTTACTCGGCCTTGAAGCAGTAGACAGCAAGCTTGTTGCCATCGAGGTCACGGGCATATGCAGCATAGGCATTCGGTGCCCAGTCACGTGTCCCTGCTGCGCCTTCGTCTTTGCCGCCAGCACTCAGTGCAGCGTCGTGGAAGGCGTTGATTTGGGCACGATTCTGAGCTTCGAAGCTTACGGTCACGCCATTGCCCACACTGGCCGGCTGGCCGTTGGCTGGCTTGAGTACAAAGAACGCGGGCTTATCCACGCCCCAGATCGAGCCGTTGTCGCCCAGATCAGCAAGGCGCTTGAAACCCAGCTTACCCAACACTTCGTCGTAGAATTTGCGGGCTTTGACCAGATCGTTGGTGCCAACAGTTACATGAGTGAAAATCGACATGAAAGTCTCCATTGCAGGTGGGGGGTGTTGCAGGAAGAAACCGGTACCTCGTGTGAAGCACCGGAGAATCATTTAAAAGTGGACGACTGATCGAATGCTCTTGCCTTCGTGCATCAGGTCGAAGGCGTCGTTGATCTGCTCCAGCCCCATGGTGTGGGTGATGAACTTGTCGAGCGGGATCTCGCCCTTCTCGGCTTGCGCAACATAGCTCGGCAGTTCGGTACGGCCTTTAACGCCACCAAAGGCACTACCGCGCCAAACACGGCCTGTGACCAATTGGAAAGGACGCGTGCTGATTTCGGCGCCGGCCGGGGCGACGCCGATGATGGTCGACTCCCCCCAACCCTTATGGCAACTCTCGAGCGCTGCGCGCATGAGCTGGACATTGCCGATGCATTCAAAGGAGTAATCGACACCACCATCGGTGAGCTCGACGATAACCTCCTGAATCGGCCGATCATGCTGCTTGGGGTTGATGAAATCAGTGGCACCCAGCTCCTCGGCAATAGCGAACTTGGCCGGATTGATATCAACGGCAATAATCCGAGAAGCTTTTGCCATCTTGGCACCGATGATCGCCGCAAGACCGATACCGCCCAAGCCAAAGACGGCCACGGTAGCGCCCTCTTCCACCTTCGCGGTGTTGAGTACAGCACCGATACCGGTGGTCACACCGCAACCCAACAGGCACACCTTTTCCAGTGGCGCTTCCTTTGGAATTTTCGCAAGGGAAATTTCGGGCAGTACGGTGTATTCGGAGAAGGTCGAACACCCCATGTAGTGGTAAACAGGCTCGCCGTTGTAAGAGAAACGGGTGGTGCCATCAGGCATCAAACCCTTGCCTTGAGTGGCTCGTACGGCCTGGCAGAGGTTGGTCTTGCCGGACTTGCAGAACTTGCACTCTCCGCATTCAGCCGTGTAGAGCGGGATGACGTGATCGCCGACCGTCAGCGAGGTTACGCCCTCACCTACCGCTTCGACGATGCCACCGCCCTCATGGCCTAGAATGCAAGGGAACACGCCTTCCGAATCCTGGCCAGACAAGGTGTAGGCATCCGTATGGCAGACGCCAGTCGCAACGATCCGAACCAGCACCTCACCGGCTTTTGGGGGCTGAACATCAACTTCAACGATTTTAAGTGGCTCATTAGGTCCGAAAGCGACAGCTGCGCGCGACTTGATCATGGTAACGGGTACCTACCGTGTGTTATTTAGTTGTCTCTACAATAAAAAAAATCGATTCGTTACGCTGATGAAAATGGCGCTGAATTCGGCCAAGCTGGCATGAAATCAGGCCAAGCACTACACAAGAGATATAAGTATGCTCCGCTCTGATACGGCCACACGCCGAACGATCGATATCGTGATTTATCCTGAATTCAAGTCATTCGAGGCCATTGGCCCCATGACCGTCTTCACGTATGCAAATAAACACTTGGAAGCACAGGGAAAAGCGCCAGGCTACGAGGTTAGAATTGTCTCAACACAGTTGGGGCCCGTCCCGTCAGATACGCTAATGTCCTTAAGTGCAACTCATACACTGGACGAGGAATTGCTTCCGCACTCGATCTTGGTCGTTGGCGCACACGAAATTGAGCGAATTGTCGAAGAACAATCGGAAATTGTGGCGTGGACTAAACGGGTCGCAACAAGAGTTGAGCGCTTTGCTGCCCTGTGTTCAGGAGCGTTTTTCCTGGCTGCAGCCGGCCTGCTTGACGGCAAGCGAGCAACCACGCACTGGAGAATGGCTGAGGTCATGCAACAGAACTACCCCCGCATCCAGGTCGACATTGACTCCATTTTCATTCATGAAGGAAACCTCTGGACGTCAGCAGGCGTAAGCGCTTCAGTGGATTTGGCGCTTGCCTTTGTCGAAGCTGATTTCGGTCATGATCTTGCGCTGCAAGTGGCACAAGACCTGGTGATTTTCCTCAAGCGGCCCGGCGGTCAGTCACAGTTCAGCGCCAACCTGACGAGCCAGATGACCCAAGCCTCAGGAATGCGTGCAGTTCAAGAATGGGTATTGAACAATATTGACCAAAAGATCAACGTATCGCTTATGGCCAATCACGCTTCAATGAGCCTGAGGAACTTTACAAGAACCTTCCACAAGGAGGTGGGAGTCTGCCCCTCTGAGTTCCTGGAGAAAGCCCGAGTTGATAAAGCGAGGCGCTTATTGAGTGAAAGCGGACTGCCAATGAAAAGTGTGGCATTCAAGTGTGGGTTTGCAACCACTGACCAAATGCGCAACGTATTCAAGAAGTACTTATCGGTAACACCAAAGCAATATCAAGAACGATTTCTTGGCACCTGACCCTCACGTATTCAACCAACTAACTTAGTTATTTAAATACACATCTTCAGACATATGACCCATGCGCAAGTCCCGCCCCTGAGGGCGAAGCACTGCCTGCGCATGGGCCCTTACATCAGTGTTTCCCGGTAATCATCGGCAGGTTCAGGCCTTGTTCCTTGGCGCAATCGATAGCGATCTGATAACCGGCATCGGCATGGCGCATCACGCCAGTGGCCGGGTCGTTGGTCAGAACGCGAGCGATTCGCTCAGCGGCCTCGTCGGTACCGTCACAGACGATGACCATGCCGGAGTGCTGCGAGAAGCCCATGCCGACACCGCCGCCGTGGTGCAGCGAAACCCAGGTCGCGCCGCTGGCGGTGTTGAGCAGTGCGTTGAGCAATGGCCAGTCGGACACAGCGTCGGAGCCATCCATCATCGATTCGGTTTCGCGGTTCGGGCTCGACACCGAGCCGGAGTCCAGGTGGTCACGACCAATCACGATCGGTGCCGACAACTCGCCGCGACGAACCATCTCGTTGAAGGCCAGGCCCAGCTTGGCCCGCTGCCCCAGACCAACCCAGCAGATACGTGCTGGCAGGCCCTGGAAGCTGATGCGCTCACGGGCCATTTCCAGCCAGTTATGCAGATGCGCATCGTCCGGGATCAGTTCCTTGACCTTGGCGTCGGTCTTGTAGATGTCTTCGGCGTTACCCGACAGGGCCGCCCAGCGGAACGGGCCGATACCACGGCAGAACAACGGACGAATATAGGCCGGTACGAAGCCTGGGAAGTCGAATGCGTTTTCTACGCCTTCTTCCTTGGCCATCTGACGGATGTTGTTGCCGTAGTCGAAGGTCGGAATGCCCTGCTTCTGGAAATCGAGCATGGCCTGCACGTGTACGGCCATCGACTGTTTGGCCGCCTTGACCACGGCAGCCGGCTCGGTTTGTGCGCGGTCACGGTACTGTTCCCAGGTCCAGCCTGCTGGCAGGTAGCCGTTGAGCGGGTCATGGGCGCTGGTCTGGTCGGTGACCATGTCTGGACGCACGCCGCGCTTGACCAGTTCGGGCAGGATTTCAGCCGCGTTGCCGTGCAGGGCAATGGAAATGGCTTTGCCTTCAGCGGTGTACTTGGCAATGCGCGCCAAGGCGTCGTCCAGGTCATTGGCCTGTTCGTCGACATAGCGGGTGCTCAGGCGGAAGTCGATGCGGCTCTGCTGGCATTCGATGTTCAGCGAGCAGGCACCGGCCAGGGTTGCGGCCAGCGGCTGCGCGCCACCCATGCCACCCAGGCCGGCGGTCAGTACCCACTTGCCCTTGAGGCTGCCGTTGTAGTGCTGGCGGCCGGCCTCGACGAAGGTTTCATAGGTGCCTTGAACGATGCCCTGGCTACCGATGTAGATCCAGCTGCCAGCCGTCATCTGGCCGTACATGGCCAGGCCCTTGGCATCCAGTTCGTTGAAGTGCTCCCACGTGGCCCAGTGCGGCACCAGGTTGGAGTTGGCGATCAACACGCGCGGGGCGTTGGCGTGGGTCTTGAACACGCCGACCGGCTTGCCGGACTGCACCAGCAGGGTTTCGTCGTCGTTCAGGTTGGTCAGGCTCTCGACAATCTTGTCGTAGCACTCCCAGTTACGCGCCGCACGGCCAATGCCGCCGTACACCACCAGCTCTTTCGGGTTTTCCGCGACTTCAGGGTCGAGGTTGTTCATCAGCATGCGCAGCGGCGCTTCGGTCAGCCAGCTTTTGGCGGTCAGCGTAGTGCCGCGCGGGGCGCGAATTTCGGTGTCACGGTATTTGGTCATGCCAGGCTCCTTGGTAGGGGTATCAGTACGGAGTGACGTCTGTGCATTTCTCCACAGTAAACCGGGGGAAGGCATCGCACATCTACTCACACATATACTTGTATGTACAAGTACATTCAAGCAAGAAATTGCAGACGTTCACCGTCTGCAGAAACCACACGAAAACTAGATTGATTTGCGAAACAGGAGGCACGCCGGGAGTCCCCCCGCGGTGATCAGGTCCGATATCGACCGATCAACGTCTGGAGCTCACCCGATACGTTCGTGAGCTGTCGAGACTCTGAATGGGACTTCTGAGCAAAATCGACCACCTGCAACGCATCGTCGAGGACCCCCGCAATGTGGCGATTGATCTCTTCTGACACTTGATGTTGCTCCTCCGCTGCGGTGGCGATCTGTACGTTCCTGTCCCGAATGTCGTCCACCGCGCTCTGGATACTTTGAAAGCTGGCCTTGGCAGACTCGATACGTTCGACACTTCCCTGCGATAGCAAAAGGCTCTGCTGCATTTGGCCAGTAACGCGGCTTGTCCGCTCGACAAGTCCTCCCAGGACTTCGCCAATCTGCCCCGTCGAATCAGCTGTGCGCCTGGCCAAGGCACGCACCTCATCCGCAACGACGGAAAATCCACGCCCCTGCTCACCGGCGCGAGCGGCCTCAATAGCAGCATTGAGAGCCAACAGGTTAGTTTGATCGGCTATCGATCGAATCGTATCGAGGATTGCGTTAATGTTCTGGCTGTCCTGTTTCAGCAGCTCCAACGCGTCGGCAGCCTGCCCCAGGCTGATACTCAACTGCTCGACGCTCAACGCGGCATCGGCAATCTGGCGCTGACCATCCACAACGTGCCCCTGCCCGGCATCGGCAGAGTTGACCGCCGAGCCGCACGCTTTGGCAACATCGTTTGCCGTCGCCACCATCTCGTTAAACGCCGTCGATACCAACTCCAGCGACTCCCTCTGCCGCTGGGCGGCATCATTCATATCCGTCGCAAACATCATCATTTTTGAGGACGTTTTGTTTAGCACCTCAGACGCGCCGGTGATGCGCACCACAAGCTGGCGGATCGTTTCCAGGAACGTGTTGAACCAGCGAGCGAGTATGGCGGTTTCATCCTTTCCTGCGCACTGAAGCGAACGGGTCAGGTCGCCCTCACCGTTGGCAATGCCTTCTAGTCCCAAGACGACCCCTTGGATAGGCTCCACTATGCGGCGTGCGAGGGTCGCCCCCAGGAGTGCAAAGCCGATGACTAACAATGTCGCTACCAGGCTGAGGTGCCAGGCTAGCCGCTGAGCCCCGGCCAGCACTTCTTCTTTCTCAATCAGCCCGACGAAGCGCCACCCCAATCCAGGAGAACTGACTATGTTGGCCATGTAGCTCTTTCCACCGAGCTCAAGCTCAAGGTACCCGTCCGAGGCGACGTTCAGGGGCGCATACTCAGAGCCAAGCTCCGCCAACGACTTGAACGAATGTTCGGTAGTGCTCGCATCCGCCAGTACTGTTCCGTCGCGCTCAAGCAGCATGAGATACCCGGTGCTACCGATCTTGATCTTGTGCACCAGATCGGTCAGTTGTTTGAGTGACACATCGATGTCCAGTACACCGCTGACCTTTCCCTCAGGATTGACGACCGCCTGTACCGTACCCACTAACGCAATGTTTCCCTCTTTCCATTCGTACGCCTCAGTGCGCACAGGCTTTCCGGGATGGGCAAGTGCTACTTCATACCAAGGCCGCACTCTGGGGTCATAATCTTTGAGCGGGGAGTCGGGCCAAAAAGCAACACCACCATCGGAAGAGCCCAAGGTAATGAAGGCATAGGCAGGATGAGTGTTGGCAAACGCTGTGAACATGTTTAATAACGCCTGCCCGCGCTCACTGGGAGGCAAGCGTTCAGGCGCAGAACCTTGATATGATTTGAGCAGCCCATCTGCAGTCCGAACCAACTCCAGATTTGCCAAATAAGAGACATTCTGGGAAATGCCATCAAAAAACAGTTGCATGGCACCGTCAATCTGCCGAATTTCACGACTGCTGCTCTCAACAAACATGTCCTTTGCCTGCTGGCGTTGGTCGAATATCACCCAAGCAGCAATCAGCAGTACAGGCACGCAAGCCATGGCGATAAACACCGCCACTAAACGCTGTTTAATACTCAACCCGATTGAACTCCTGCAAGCAGAAAACGCCCGGCATGCACTAAACCGGCAACGGCCAAGCGTCATCTTGATAGTTTCGTTTAGCCTCAAGGGCAGCGAACAAAGAGAGCCTCGCATCGCGAGAAACGAGCACTCTCTTGATCGCAGTTACAACGATAGGCGTACATTCAAACCAAACAGGCCTGACAGCAGCCTGTACACAGATGTTGATTAGAAGATATTCAGCGGATACGAGGTGATGATACGAATTTCGTCCTCATCAGCGCCGGAGTTGTGGCTTATGTCTTCATTACCGCGGTAGGTCGCCTGTCGAATTTTGAACGACAAATCCTTGGCGACACCTTCCTGAACGACGTAATGAACTTCGACGTCCCGTTCCCACTCTTCACCGTTACGAATAGTGTTTTCAAAACTGTAGGCGCCATGTGCATCCGCACCCGTACCGTCTGCATCTTTACCGGTAACGTAGCGGACCATGAAGCTCAGCCCAGGAACGCCCAGCGCGCCTGCATCGAGGTCATATTGCACCTTGTAGGATTTTTCGCCTGGGGCATTGAAGTCGGCCCATTGCGAGGAGTTCGCCAACCAGATTGAACCGGCACCAACATAGCTGCCCGGGTGCTCTCCCCCTTGACCACTGATACCCAGGTAGTCAAATGGCGTGTTGCCATTGATACGCTGATGAGCAACGGTAAGGCTGTGGGCGCCAGCCGTCAGTTTCAGGGCGATACTGTACGCATCATTGTTTATCTTGCCGGCTCTGGCGTCGCCTGCGTCATCCGTCTTGTAATAGTTCAAGCTCGTAGCAAGCGACAGACCATCGCTGATATTAAAATGATGATAAAGGTCAGCGTAGTATTGATTCCACACGTCTTCGTAGTTCGCGGCGTGCAGACCACCTGACAAATTATCGCTGAAGGTATAATCGCCACCGACATACGTGGCGCTGTCCACCCGTGTCCAGCCATAGGCAGTGCCCAAATTACCATCATGATTGGTGCTATTGTCGGCGTTGCCGGAAGTAAAATGACCACCCTGCAGTGCAAGATTTTTTATTTCGTGACTGCTGAACAAACCGCCATTGGCATGTTGCGGCATCAGATAGCCGTCCCATGTACCAAACACAGGGCTTTGCGGCATCAGGGTGCCGACTTTAAGTTCAGTTTCAGATATGCGCATTTTGACAGCGCCACCGGCCATACCATAGCCGTCCTGCGCCTGGCAGGATCCGGTAATGTCATCACAATGACTTGCATTGGTCGGAAAAACCTGGCTGCCGCCGGTACCACCACCGCCATTGAGCCGTACAGCACCATTAGCAAAGGCATCTACGCCGAAACCGATAACACCCTGGGAATAACCCGACGTGAACGTCAGCAGCTCTGCCTGCCCCCACTCGTTGATGTAATTCTGCGTACCTGGATCAGTGTTTTTATAGTTCTTGTAAAATGCGACGTTACGGCTCTCCAGGTGCAACGTGCTATCTTCAACAAAGCCATTGCTCTTCGCTTGACTGGAGCCTTCCATGACCGGAGCAAGAGAGGTTACTTCTTCTGAAGCAAAGGCGTGTTGAACTGTTGCCGCAGCGATGGCCAAGGCCAACACGCGCCACTTATTAAGCTGCATGACAATTAATCCTTATTCTTGTTTTATGATCACTTACTTTTTTATCGACAACAGAATACCGCCACGCGATAGGCCACCCTTTTATTAACAGCGCAGACTAATGCACTGCAATATCAGCAATGACAAACCACCACGTTTGTAGTTGAAACTTAAAAATCAGTTACCCAGAACAGCGCCCAATGCGGAATGCTTTCGTACCAAACGCGCAGCACTTTCAATATCAGGTGCTAACCAGCGGTCCTCATCATAAGGCGGAACCTGCTCGCGCAGGAGGCGCCAGGCAGCCCCAGTGCCATCGCCGAATCGTTGTTCTTTGAGGAACTCGAAGGCCTGTGCTGCCAGAAGGTATTCGATGGCGAGTACCTGGGTCGTATTGTCGATAACCTTGAGCAGCTTGAGGGTCGCACCGGTACCGAGGCTAAGGTGGTCTTCCTGCAGGGCAGACGTCACAAAGTTATCGACCACTGCAGGCTGTGCGAGGTGTCTGTTTTCTCCGACCAAGGCAGCCGCGACATATTGCGCGATCATCATTCCCGAGTTCACCCCGGGCAAGCTGACCAGGAAAGGAGGCAGCCCACTAATGAGAGGATTGATCAAACGATCCAGACGGCGCTCTGCAACCCCGGCAAGCTCTGCAACTGCGATACACAGCAGGTCGGCAGCCATCGCCACGGATTCTCCGTGTGGGTTGGCCTGAGACAGAACGCGATAGTCGTCCGGTGTTCCGACAACAAGTGGATTGTCAGTCGCCGAAGCCAATTCGATATTGATCTGCTGTTCGGCGTGAGTCAGTTGGTCACGACAGGCCCCATGAATCTGGGGGATCGAGCGAATACTCAAAGCATCCTGGGTGCGAATGCCGCGGCTGCTGGCAATCACTTCACTGCCTGCCAGCAGCGCGCGCAGTCTGGTACCAACGTGCTGAGCACCAGGATGGGGTTTCAGTGCAAGGACGGCCTCATCAAACGCATCGATCTGCCCTTTGAGTGCCTCGAAACTCATCGCACCGATGACGTCCGCCCAGTCGGCCAGATTGAACGCATCGGCCAACCCCAAACATGCCAAACCCGTCATGCAGGGCGTGCCATTTACCAAACTGATCCCGTCTTTGGCGGTCAGTTCCAGTTTAGCCATGCCCGCCTGATACAGCGCTTGTTCCGCTGGCATCAACTGCCCTCGCCAGCTAACCTCGCCAAAGCCCAGCAACGCGACACCAACGTGCGCCATGTGAGTCAAATAGCCAACAGAGCCCTGAGAGGGCACGACTGGCGTAATGTGCTGGTTGAGTAATGCGATCAACGCCTCTATTACATTACGGCTGATACCTGAGTGGCCATGGGCATAGTTGTTGATTGCCGCGCAGATGATGGCCCGCGTTTGCTCAACCTTTAGCGGCGCCCCGACGCCACAGGCATGGCTCAACAGGGTATTGCGCGACAACTGCGCCAGTTGCGGGCCCTCCAGTCTCACGCTACTGAGTGCGCCAAGGCCGGTGCTGATTCCATAGGCCCGCTCACCCCGTGCCACGATGTGATCGACGATGGCGCGAGCGTTATCGATACGGGCCCAGGCTGAATCACTGAGGCTCAATTGTGCGCCATCGCGCGCAACCCTGACGATCTCTCGCCAGGTCAACGGGGTATCGCCAAGGATTACGCCCAGGCTGTCCTCAGCCGTGATGCCTGATGATGCCAGGCCATTGTTGACGCGATATGAGTGGGTGGCGGTGCTCATTCCGCACTCCTTAACTGGTGGCTGGCTACAAATTGGCGAAAGCGCTCGGTGGGCAACCCCTCGAACAATTCGGCTGGCGTGCCTTGGGCGTCGATATGACCGTTCTGCATGAAGACGACTCGATTGGACACATGACGGGCAAAGCCCATCTCGTGGGTAACGACCAGCATCGTGCGACCTTCTTCCGCCAGCCCGCGCATGACCTTGAGCACCTCGCCCACCAACTCCGGATCAAGTGCCGAAGTCGGTTCATCAAAAAGCATGACTTGAGGGTTCATGGCGAGGGCCCGAGCAATCGCCACGCGTTGTTGCTGACCACCGGACAGATGGGCCGGGTAGTAATCGCGTCGGTCATACAGCCCGACCTTCTGCAGTAACTGCTCGGCCTCTTCAACACATTCGGCACGTGAGCGCTTGAGCACTCGCATAGGCCCTTCTATGACGTTCTCAATGACGCTTCTGTGCGACCACAAGTTGAAGCTTTGAAACACCATGCCAAGACGGCTGCGGATCTGTTCAACCTGGCGCGTATTGCTGGGCACTTGACGACCATCACGCAGGCGCTTCATTTCAATGGTTTCACCATTGAGGCTAATACTGCCCTCATCGGGTGTTTCGAGCAGATTGATGCAACGCAAAAATGTACTTTTCCCCGAACCGCTTGCACCGAGAATCGACACAACGTCGCCCTTGTGCGCATTCAGGGATATGCCCTTGAGCACATGCGCTTGACCATAAGACTTCTGGATGTTGCTGACCGACAACGCGGCCATAGACTGAGTATTCATAGTGAGCTCCGCAGGGATTTCGGATTGCTGCCGGCGTCAAGTTTGGCTTTCGTTGGGATATGCACTGGCCGCTCACGCAGGTGCGGCGTCAGACGATGCTCAAGCCAGCGCATGGCGCGTACGATGAGGTAGTTGAGTACCAGATAGATAAACGCGGCACAGGCGAACACCTCCATGGTGCGGTAGGTCCGCTGAATGATCTGTTGAGCGATACCGGTGACATCCCAGACGGTAATCAAGCTGGCCAGTGCGGTGGCCTTGAGCATCAGGATCGCCTCCGTGGAGTAAGCTGGCAGAACCTGGCGCAACGTGACCGGAGCGATGATCCTGCGCAACAGCGCCAAGCGCGACATACCGATGGCTTGCCCCGCCTCAATCTGGCCATAGGGGATACTGAGCAGGCCGCCCCGGATGATTTCTGCGGTATACCCAGCGGTACACAGCGCCAGTGAGACGACTGCACAGCCATAAGGTGAGCGCAGGACAACCCAAGCGAAACTCTCGCGGACCACTGGAAACTGCCCAAGCCCGTAATAGATCAGATACATCTGAATGATCAGCGGCGTGCCGCGAAAGATCATGATGTAGCAACGTGCCGGATAGCTCAGCAATGGGCAGCGGCTGACACGCATGCCGACAATGCCGAATGACAGCAACAGGCCCAACGAAAGGGAGCTGAAAAACAACGTCAGCGTGGTGGGCAGTGCCGACAGCAACTTCAGTAGTGTGTCGAGCAAAAATGCAAAATCGATCATTTGAGGCTCACCTGTCTCAGTGCTGAAGAGGACTGCGGCGCTGCGTGCGCTGCACCCGAGCCTCGGCGATATTGAAAATGCGCCCTGACAACCCGGTCAGTAGCAGATAGCCGATGCCGCCAATGATGTAGAAGGCAAAGTACTGACGGGTAGAACCGGCTGCCATCAGGCTGGCACGCATCAACTCGACCAGGCCAATGACTGAAATCAGCGCTGAATCTTTCAGGGTCATCTGCCAGACATTTCCCAAACCTGGGAGCGCATAACGCATCACCTGGGGGATCAACACGCGCTTGAAACGCATGAATCGCCCCATGCCGATGGCCAGGGCCGCCTCCAGTTCACCTCGAGGGACTGCCATGAAGGCGCCACGATAGACTTCAGCCTGGTAAGAGCCGGAAAGCAGTCCGACCGCGAGTGCGCCCACCAGAAAGGGGGGCATGCCGATGTAACCCGTGGCGCCGAACCAGTGACCTACAGCAGAAACGACGGTGGCACCGCCAAAGTAGAACAGGTAAATCACCAGTAGCTCGGGAACGCCTCTGAACAGCACCAGGTACGCGTCACCCAGCCAGCGCAGCCCAGATCGGCGTGACAGTTTGGCTGCCGCGACCAGGCTACCGAACACTGCACCGACGAGCAGCGACACCACCGTCAGTAACAGCGTCATGCCGATGGCCTTCGACAAGGCCAGGCCCCAGCCGGTGTCACCGAAACTGAGCATCTGCAAGGTATCCATAACTGTATCCTTTATATCGAAACGCTTCTTTTTTGTTGAAAGCCCATAAACGGGCTCACAACGACGCGTTACGGAGTTACGGGGTCGGCATTGACTGGCTGTTTATCCGCAGGCGCGGGGACAGCTCTCTACTTCCGACCCGGTAGCAATCTTCTTATGGTGTGATATCAGCCTTAAACCACTTTTCGGTCAGTCTCTTCACCGTGCCATCCGCCAACGCAGCGCTTAATGCTTCGTCGAACTTTGCCTTTAACTCAGGGGTATCCTTACGGAAGCCAAGTGCCTCTCCCGGCCCCCAAATAGGGCCACCGATCTTGGAACCCACCATGGAAACCGACTTGTTCTCGGGCATGTCCAGCACCGAGCTGAAAAAGGTCACGTCATCGAAACTGAAATCAATACGCCCGGCCTGCAAATCCAGAACGTGCTCATCGGACTTCTTGTACTCACGGATGGAGGCAATGTCCTTGAAGTTGGTTTCGATGAACTGGGTATAGGCAGTGCCGGACGATATGCCGATGGTTTTACCCTTGAGCAATGTCCGCAGATTGTCGATAAAGGGTTTATCCAGCGTGGCATCGCCGGTGAGCTTGACGACCTCTGCGGCTACGCCTGCCTTGGCGATCAACTCCGGATCGCTGGCAGCAAGTACACCTTGGGTCGCGGCATAGGGCCGAGAGAAGGCGATCACTTTCTCGCGCTCGGGGGTGATGACGATGGCATCCATGATGAGGTCGAACTTGCCAGCCTGCAGGCTAGGGATCATCCCATCCCAATCCTGGGCTTGCAGGGTGCACTTGAGCTTCATGCGCGCACAGAGATCAGCCATCAACTCAGGCTCAAAACCACCGATGGCGCCTCCGGGAAGCGTCATGTTCCAAGGCGGATAAGCAGCTTCGGTAGCGATAGTGACAGAGGTCCACTCTTTAGCCTCGGACACTGATGCGCAGAGCCAGGCGACACCGATCAGAGCAAACTTGATCTGTTTTGTTAACGCCTTGATTTTTATTGTTGTCATATGCGTTCTCCGTTGCAATCAACGTTGAATGGTATAACTCATGGCTTCTCACATAAGCGCAAGAAGCCGACCTGGAGTCCATTCATCACTTTCCGGTAATACTGATCAGTACGCGCGACCGTAAAAACCGATGCTTTCTTCCTCGCTAAATTTCACATCCTGCCTCTCGTAATAAGAGAAAATGGCAATCAGTCGTTCCTGCGAACCTTCGATAGGCGTTACTCGGTGCAGGGCGTTGACACCGCGGAACACATTCAAGGTTCCGGCTTCCAGGGTCAGGGTTTTGACCTCTGGGTCGCGTCCGTCGAGAACGGCTGCAACGCCATCATAGTTGGGGTTCTCAGCCGAGCGCAGATTGCTCCGGTACTGGAATTTTCCGCCCTCGAATGGCTCCTGCAGCAGCAAGGTAGTGGTGAACTCACTGCGATCAAAATGCCAGTTCAACGCCTCACCTTCGCGGTAGCTCATGACATTGGCACGCGCCAAAGGGTCCTGCATCATGTGAAGTGATGGTTTTTTCATCACTGCCGCAATAAAACGCAGCAGTGGTGGGTATTCGTAAATAGCCAGCACGATACTTTTTTCAATCTGATCAGCACACAGCGTGTGATTGGTTGACTCGACTTCACGTAGCGCCGGGTGCTTTGGATCCAGCTCCTTGAAGTCGGGCAGAAAATAGATATTGTGCCGACGCGAGTGCGTGTGAGACTGACTATCCATTTTGGGCTTGATTTCCGCCACCGCCTTTTTGATAGCTTGCGGCTTCATCAGCTGCGTCAGATTGAACATCCCCGTTTCTTGCAACTCAACAGCGGCTCGATCGACCATCGCCTGCCATTCGGGGCTACCTTCCTGATCCAGCGGATAGCGCTCCAAATCTAGAATGTCTCGCATAGGTACCTCCTAGTAAGTGAGGCATGAACGTACCGCGAGAAAAACTTTCTCACAACGGCAGTAATTGTTAACTTACCATTAGAAAATCTTTTGCTAGGGGAGCAACATGGGCCGTCTACCACCGCTGAATGCCGTCAAAGCTTTTGAGGTTGCGGCACGAATGGGCAGCTTCGTATTGGCAGCTGAAGAACTGGGCGTATCCGCGGCTGCAGTTAGCCAGCAAGTCAAACACCTTGAAGACTTCCTGGAGCGCAAACTTTTTGTGCGAACCGGAAACCGCATCACGCTGACAGACGCCGGGCATGCCATCTATCCGCAGACCTCCCGTGCGTTGAACGACATCGCCGCCATGACAACACGTATCTTGGAGGGGGACTTGCACTCACGACGACTGGTTGTCAGTGTTCCCTTTTCATTGGCAGAGTCCTGGCTCGCACCAAAGCTTTCAACACTCCTGGAGCCTTATCCGCAATTAGCGGTTGATATACGGGTTGAAGACGATCCGATAGACCTGATTCGTCATGACATTGACATTCGGGTCAGTTATGGCGATTACCATTACCCTGGCGTGACGGCCATACACCTGGTACGCGATGAGGTGGTCCCGGTCTGTACACCTGAATTTTGGTCGACCCATGGTAATGACGAGTTTGACCTGTCGCAGATCCCCCAGAACCTGTTCATCCATACCCACTGGGGTGCCAGCTATGCGTCAGGCCCCACCTGGCACGATTGGTTTTCGCTGATATCCAGCAACCACTACCCCGACCCGAAGCAGGGCGTACGATGCGGCCTGTCCAGCTTGTCGGTTTCACTGGCGCGCCTGGGCCTTGGTATTGCTCTCGGGCATAGACTTATTGCTCGAGCTGACCTGGATGCGGGGCGTTTGATCAGCTTGTCGTCGGTGTCGCTCCCACTTGGCCACCCCTATTGTGCGTTTATACCGGCCTCAAAGGTGGGCCGCAAAGACATCACTCGAATGATGGAATTGCTGGCGGATCAATAACGAAACAACGATGGCTCAAGGGCTGGCGCAGGCATTGCTCGGTGGTATGGAGGCCGACCGCTCAAGGCCGGAAATGCGCTAACGGTAAAACGGGCAGTGGCGCTCGCCCTGCCCGCTTTTCAGGCCACGACAGGTTCTGCGTCCAGGCCTTTCTGCACGTACCAGGACAACGGCAGCGTCAGCAACAAGGTGGTGGCCACGATGATCACGGCGAAGGGCACCCCCGTGATATCGCCCAGATGACCAAACACCACTGGCGCCAGCGCACCGCCACCAATCGTGCCGGTGTAGAACACGGCGAAGGCCTGTTCGCGCTTGCCTGGGCCGGCCAGGTCCGGCACGGTGCCATAGAGCACCGACGACGTACCGTTCAGCACCAGCCCCAGCAGCGGCAGGGTCGCCATCAGGCCGTAAAACGGCAGGTACACCGCCAAGATGATCAGCGCAGCGGTAGAGAACTCGGTCAGCCATACGGTCTTCATCATGCCAATGCGTACGCCCAGGTAGCCGCACAGCAACTTGCCGAACGCCCCACCGACGAACAACATCATCAGCGCCAACCCTATGCCTGCCGTCCCGGCCCCTTTGGCTTGCAGCAGGAACGGCAAGAAGGTGAGGAACCCCATCCGCACCGCGCTGTCCAGCGTGCCGGTCAGGACCAGGGCACGCAACCCGCCGACAGAACCCCGCCCGGCGTTTGCCGCGAAGGCTTTACCCTGAGCCGACGCGGGCTGCGCCTGCGCCGGAATCAGCCACCACAGCAGGCCCGCAGCCATCAGGCCGAGCAGGCCCATCAGGGTGACGCTGGCGCGCCAACTGATCAGCATCAGCAGCAGGCCGACAACGCCCGGCAGCAGCGTTTTACCGATGTCCCCAGCGAAGTTGTACTGCGACAACGCTTGCTTGACGCCCCCGCCCGCCTCGTGAGTGTCCGTAATCAACGAAGACGCCAGTGGGTGTTGAGTGCTCGCACCCAATCCCCCCAGCAACAGCGCCATCAACAGCAGGCTCAACCCACCAGCCTGCCCTGCCAACACATAGGCCAGCCCCGCAAGTGCGGTACCGGCCACCAACAGGCGTGCTCTCCCCCAGCGCCTCGCGGCACGGCTTGCCAATAACTGGAAACCGGCCATCATCCCCGAGTAGGCACCACGCAACAGGCCGATCTGGGCATAGCTCAAGGAAAACTGCGCCTGCCAGATCGGCAACAGCACATAGATAACGTCGGTCAGGCCATCATGGACAGCGTGGGCGCCACAACCCGCAATCAACGAGCGGCGACGCACCGTAGCGTCGGTAGATTGCACCACAGGCAAAGACGGTCCTTCGTCGTTGAGCGCATTCATCGTGTAGAAATCCCCGCGGGTTGCACGCTGATCACCTCATACAGTCCTGGATGAAGGATACATCGCGACCAAGGGGTTTACAGCCCGTCGAGATCAACCTGCGTCACACACTCAATACGCCCCTCTCAGGGTCAGCGTAAAACTGCGCGGCTCACCATAGAAGTTGTAGATATTGGGGGTACCGACTGAGGCGTAGTAGGTGCGGTCCAACAGGTTATTGATATGCAGATCAAGGCTGTGTTGTTTGTCCAATTGGTAACCGATACGGCCGTTGACCACGGCATAACCACTGTTCACCAGTTCGTCGCGCCAGCCCCGTGAACTCTGTGTGGCACCATTTGCCAGTACCCCAAGGCCGACACTGAATCCCGCCAGGGCGCTCTGCTCGTCAAAGCGGTAGTTGCTCCACAGCTTGAGCTGGTCCTTGGGCGTCTGGATCGAGTAGGTTCGCCCCTGGTTCTCCCGAGCTTGCAGGTAGCGCGTCTCCAGGCGGGTATAGCCTGCCGACAGGTCGAGCCCAGCGGCGGGCTTGCCACTGACTTCCAGCTCCCAGCCCTCGCTCTCTACTTCGCCGGCGTTCAGGTAGTAGTTGTCGTTTGGATAAACCGGATCGGCGTAGGCACGGTTCTCGTCGCGCAAATTGAACCAGGCCAGCGTCAGCCCCAGGCGCCCTTCAAGCCATTCGGTTTTGCTGCCGACTTCATACTGGCGCCCTTCACGCGGCTTGAGCACGCTGCCATCCGCCTTCAGTTGGGTCTGCGGTACGAAAATGTCGGTATAGCTGGCGTACAAGGTGATGTTCGGGTTCAACTCATACAGCAGGCCGCCATAGGGACTGATCTGCTGATCGGCTTCAGCACCGTCTCGCCAGTCCGAGGCATTGGATGGCGCAACGTCGCGGGTACGGCTGCTGAAGGTCGTGGTGCGAGCCCCCAGCACCAGCGTCAACGGATCGGCAAGGCTAATGTTCAGCCGCGAATAGAGACCGTACTGTTCGGTTTCACTCTCTCTGCCCGAGGTGTATGCAATCGTCGGTTCGGGCAGGTCGTCGAGCCCGTCAAAGGTTGTGCTCCCGCCCACACCACGCCCGGAGCGGCCACGGCTGTTGTACACCTCAGCGTTGGCCCCCAGCAGCAGGTTGTGGGTACGCCCCAGCAACGCGAACGGCCCGCTCAAGAACACGTCCATGCCTTCGCGGGTGTAGTTGTAGGCGCCTTGCATGCTGCTGTAGCGGAGGGTATCGGTCAGCGGTGCCAGGCCCGATGAGGCATAGGCGTACTTGTAGTTCTGGTACTGTTCCCGCCGGTTGACCGCGCCCTTGAGTACCCATTCATTGTCGAAGCGATGTTCAAGGCTGGCCGACCACTCATGGGTGTCGTAACTCAGCCGTCCCCAGTCAGGGGCATGGAAGGTTGAGCGCGACACATCCAACAACCTGTAGTGCCCCTTGGCATCCACCAGGTCATACGCTGGTAACCCGGACCAGGGCGCCTGCACCTGCTGCTCTTGGGTGCTGTAGGAAACGTCCAGTGTGGTCTGCGGATTCAGGTCGTAAGCGAGGGCGGCCATCCCCAACCATTTGTCACTGCTGGTTCGATCGTAGAAGTACTGGCGATCCTCGCTCGACAGCACCAGGCGACCGCGCAGGCTGCCGCTGTCATTCAACGGCCCGCTGATATCGCCCTCACGGCGGTAGGTATCCCAGGAACCGGCAGAGAGGGCCCAGTTGGCGGCGAAATGATCCAGGGGCCGTTTCTTGACCAGATTGACCACGCCGCCGGGCTCACCCGCGCCCTGCAGCAGGCCGGACGGCCCCCGGAGCACTTCGATGCGCTCGTACAGCGGCAAGTCGAACTGGTTGGACGGGGTCATGCCGTTGTAGGAAGGCACACCGTCGTACATCACGCCCAACGCATAACCACGGGACAAATACTGGTAGCTCAAGGTGTCATTGGCGATGAGGGTGACGCCGGTCACTTGCTGCATGGCGTCGGCAACACTGACCATGCCCTGGTCGTCCATCTGCTGACGCGTCACCACACTGACCGACTGAGGAACCTCTCGTGGGCTGAGCGGGGTTTTATTGAATCCACTGACGGTTTCGGCTTTATAGCCGGGCTCACGTTGGCCGACGACGGTGGTTTCCGGCAAGGCCAGTGGTTGCTCGGCAGCGTTGCTGAACACGCTGACCAATACCAGGGACCAGCCCAGTGGCGCAGGGCCAGGACGTTGTTTTAAAACCATGAAGGTGCTCGCTCGATAATCTGGCGGCAGCCGTCCGGCATGCTCCACAAAGCCCTGATAAAGCGCTCTGGATGGCGCCAGCGACTACCCTGTCAACGGACGGCGCGACTCTAGTGCCTCAGGGCCTGCTGCTAAAACTGCGACAGCCCGCCGCACGGCTTGGCCGTGTTGGCCAGCACGCGCGGACGTCTTGCTGCCCTCACGTTTATTGACCGCTCACGGCAGCCGTGCGTAAACGAGCTGCGTCGTACTGTCGCGGGCCGGACGTCCTGCTGAGTGCCACCTGCGCAGGCAATGACGGCTCAGTGCTTGTGCTTCCAAGGGTCGGAAAAGCGCGGGTCTTTGAGCAGCGATTCGTCCGTCAGGGACTGCAGAAACGCCAGTAGATCCCCCTTTTCCTCATCGCTGAGGTCGAGCCTGGCTATCAGGCCGCTCTTGTACGGATTGAGCCGTCCATCTCCCTGGTTGGGGCCAAAACGAATCACCCGACCGCCCGCAGAATAAAAGTCGATCACCTCCTCCAGGCTAGCGATGCTGCCATCGTGCATGTAAGGCCCGGTGACGGCTACGTTGCGCAAGCCAGGCGCACGAAAGGCGCCCATGTCCTCGGGCTTGCCGGTGCTTTCGTACAGGCCGCGGTTGGGAAAAGGGAAACCACCGGCGGTGTCGATGTTGTAGAGCCCGGTGTTGTGAAACGGCGTTTCCACCACACGGCTCCTGGCATGTACCACCTGATCGTTGAAATTGAAGCTGCCATGACAGTGATGGCATTCCGCTCGCTCACCGAAAAACAGCGTCATACCACGTTGCTCTGCGGCGCTCAGGGCCTGCTTACCCTGCAGATAACGGTCATAGCGGCTGTCCGCCGAGACAATGCTGCGCTGGAACGCTGAAATCGCCTTGATGATCGAGGCCATGCTCAGCGGTGCTGCCTGCTCTGGAAAGGCCTGCCGGAACAGGGGCAGGTACAGCGGATCGTCACGCAGGCGCTGAAGGATCTGTGCACGATTGTTGTCATTGACACCCATCTCGATCGGATCATCGCCAAACAGCGGTATTTCCATCTGTCGCTCCAGCGACACGATCGCAGGCGCAGCCCAGTTGTAGGTGGCATTCCAGGCACTGTTGGCCAGGCTGGGCGCATTTCGGTGGGTCAACTGCCCGGCCATGCCCTCCGAGCGCGCACGGCCATCGGTAAAGGCCCGATCGGGATGGTGGCAAGAGGCGCATGAACGGCTGCCGTCGGCAGACAACCGGGTGTCGAAGAACAACCACCGCCCCAACTCGACTTTGGCCGTCGACATCGGATTATCTGCAGGTACCCGAGGCTCCGGCACATGGGAAGGCAGGTTCCATGACCACGTTTGCGCCATCACCGGCAGCGCTGCGCCGATGCCGACAAGCACGCCCAGACACATCGCCAACCGGCGCGCACTCATGGCTTGGGCTGTGCCCTGAAGGCAGATAGTGCTCCTGACTCCCGCGGCACGCCCAGGTGTTCGAGTACCGCCACGCATTCAGGATCGTCGGGGCCACTCATGCAACCCACGGCCCCACCCTCATCCCTGGACAGCTGGCTGCCTTGAAACAGGGTGGCCAGGTCCAGTGTGACCACCTGTTTACTCGGCTCAAAGCCCTTCATGCGTAATAAAACACGGTTGCCACGCGGGCAAGACACGGTCTCCCCGGTAACCGGGTTGCCCGTGCAACCGGTCGAGCCCAGGTGTAGATACAAGGTGGCGGCCTTCGAGCCATCGGCCCTGGTCACCCCTCCTTCGGGATCGACCTCGATCTTGGCGAACTTGCGCCCGACCTGCCAACTCCAGCCCATGGCGGCCAGATCCAGCGGCGGGCCTTGCAGTTCAGTGCTGGTGTGATTGAGGGCCTCTGGCACGCCCACTGTAAAGACCAGCCCGGTGTAGTGCCCGGCAGGTACCGTGCCCACAACCGTGGTGTTGGTGCCGGGCGTACCGCCACTGCAATGGCCGGTACCGTCCTCAAAGTCGAGCAAGGCAACCTGAGCGTTTTGCCACTCATTGAGGCTTAATCGCAGCGGTACTTGCCGCCCGGTTTCATCGATCAATGCAACGTCTTGGACATAGAAGCGTGCATCATGTAACCACACGCGTTTTTGATCGCGCCCCAAAGGCCCGAACATCGCCCCGCAGTGCACTGGCCGCCCAGCAGCCATCAGTGAAAAACCAATGGTCACGGGTTGTACATCTGCAGTTTCCGGCTTGTTGCCCGCGCAGCCTGCCAGCCACGCCAGCACGACGAAAACAACACTCAACGTTAATGAACGCATCAGGTGTGGCTCCTGGAACATAAAAAATGCCAGGGTCATTACAGCCCCCTGACATTCAGTGCCGCGGCGTACCCTGCCAAGAGCAATCAACGCGTCGTCCAGGACTCTAGCATGAGGCTGCCTTGGCGCTGACCTGCGACATCCCGCCACGGCCAAGCCATGCCAGGGCCTCCCCGGCGGGCCGCTTTATGGGCGGCTGCCAGGGATGCGGCAGCCTGTCGCACAAAGCCGACAGGCTGGCTTGCCACCGACGCGCCCGGCAAGCGCTACTCAGGGTACCGGCAACCACCTGCGAAACCCCGTACCGCCCTTACCCGTCAGTGGGCACCAGGCAAAGTCCCACGGCACTGGAGGGAGTTCTTCCTGCTCCACATCGGGCGCGAGCATTGGACGAGGCGCCACCTTCCAGTCGAACAGCATTTGCGGTGAGCCTTGCCAGGCCAAGACCAGCCCGCGTGCCAGGCTGTCATCGGTATTGATCCAACGCGCCGCCGCAGCACTCATGAACGACTCGATGTGTGCGTCGTTGATCCGTGCCCGGTAGCTGGAGCCAAGCAGCCAGCGACACACGCTCAGGTAATACGTCCAGTTCAGTGGCGGATGATTGCGGTACGCCCAGGTCATGAAACCACGAAAGATATTCAAACCATCCGGAGGGTCGAGCTTAAGCAGCGCCGGGCACACATCGAACAACGTGTGCCAGTAAGGCAGCAGACGGGCATCCAGGTGCACGAAGCTGCGTGCGTTGCTGGGGTAGTCGGGAAACGGCAGCAGAAAATCCCCTTTTTTCCCCAGTCGGGAAGCCTTGCTGACCAATCGCGAGGCGCCTGACGGAACCGCTAGCGCTCGCATGTCAGCCTCCCCATTGGGCGATTCAAACCTTCAATACCACGCGCCATGTTGCGCTCCTTACCCTGTCACCATTAACCATGGGCACACCCGATTCGGGTGTGCAGAAAATGCCGGTCATGCGTGACGAGCAGGAGATGCTCGAGGGTTGATCGACGGCCAGCGGGCACGGGGCGATAACCAGAACAATGACTGCGTGAACGGCCGCATTGATGCCGCGATGACACCGATCAGCGCCACCGACGCTGGCGGAATGAATACGGCTTCAAGCGTCTGAGAACAGCAACAATGGACGTGGTCAGCCTTGCCCGCAGAGGATGGCTGCTGTTTGTCGAGTGCAAGCGTGACCTGCTGCACGCTGCCCACCGAGCAAAAGCTGCCCGTCAGCAACTGCTCAATGCTCAACGCGCCAAAAGCACCGGCCATCGGCAGCGCCATGACCTTCAGCACAATCGCCAGAAACGCCGCGACCCAGACGTTCTGCTGACTGGCGTTACTCATTCCACCCTGCATGCAACACCCTAAGGATGATGACAATCAAACCGCCCCACGCTGTGGCGCATGGGCGACAGCAAGGCGAATAGCGGACGAAGCGGTCACCGGCCAATAAGGCCGTCCGCCTGTGAGCGTTAAATCAGAGGGGATGCGCGAGGATTGGCCGAGGGCCAGGAATAACGCGGGGGCGCCTTGCAGCGTTGCTCACGGCCGGGACGTTGTGTTCGCCCCAGCCGTAGCAACCAGCCGAGGCAGAACAGCATGGCGATGCCAAGGCTTAGTGCAGAGCAAATCGGACAAGAAAAACTGGCGCCCCAGCCGCTGGCCGAAGGGCTGCCGAGGTCGGTGCTCGGGCTGGGGGCCTTGCCGCCGAGGGAGGCGCAGAACTGTCCACCCAAGCCATTGAGTTCCAGCCCCATCACCTGCCCGTGCCCCAAACCGCAGGCAAACACATTGAACAGAACGCTGAAGTACAGCATCCAGGCAATGAGTGAGCGGTCTGAGCGGGCGAGTTTCATGGCGGCGACTTTACCATCGAACCGCAAGAAGGCTGAAGCGCGACTTGGGTCGAACAGACTGGCCAGAAAACCATTGCCGACTATTTTCTATCACGAGCGACATCCCTGTAGGTCTTCGGCAGCTCCCCTGTCCATTGCCGGAACGCCCGAGTGAATGCGGAAGGCTCAGAAAAACCCAGCGCCTGGGAAACAAGACTGATCGACATCGACGTCTGGCTCAAGTAATGGATCGCCATGTCCCGACGCACACCATCCTTGAGCCGTTGAAACTGGCTTCCCTCAGCCGCGAGCTTTCGCCTCAGTGTTCTGTCGGTGAGGTGTAACGCGAGTGCCGCATGCTGAATGGTGGCTTCAGCCAGATTTTCCGAGCGCTCCAGGTAATCCAGCACCCGCCGTGTATAGACGGGGTAATAGGCAGGCCGAGTGAACCAGTCGAATGGCGCTCGCTTCAAATGAACCCTGAGGGCCTCGGGTGTTTGCACCAGCGGTGCCTTGAGTGCCGCCGCATCGAACACCAGGCAGGTCACCGGCTGGTCGAACTTCGCCGGACAGGGAAACATCAAACGGTACTCTGTCAGGTGTTTGGGGGCCGGATGGTCAAACGCGACATGCTTCAGCGAAATCCGCTGGCCAATCAACCAGCTTGGAAAACGATGCCACAACAGCAGTAGAAAACCTCTGAGCAGGTAGTCCGGGTCTTGAGCCGGATCCTTGAGCCGCATCGAAAAAACCGCTTCATCACCGACGACATCAAGCGCCAGGTGCAAGGAGTCATTCACCACATTGTAGAAGTGGCTCAGCTTGTAATACACCGAGTGCAGGTTACGTGAATGAACGACCTGCTTGGCCATGATGGCGAACACGCCCTGCCGACAACGCTGCGCGCCCATGCCCAAAAACTCGTCATCGGCCAAACGCCAGACCGCTCGCATCAAGCGACTGAATTGATCAGGCGTAATCCGCAGATGGGCATTGTCCAGCATGCGTCGATTAAGGCCCGCCTCATTGAGCAGCACCGCCTCGTCAAGCTGAAGGCGGCGCCCGGCGTTCATGAGCATTCGGGCGAAATGAATGGAAATGGAATAGCGCTCTATACCCATCGAAGACATATCCCTGCATCACATCCGCGAAGTCTACCGCCATACCGCTGTCCGTTTATGTCTATTTTTCGACTGGTTTCGTTATTGTCGCCAGGGGCCCTTCCAATGGAAGGTAGCGACCGCCAGCAGAGGCCTGACTGATGCGGGTAAAACGCTGCCATTTCCGACAATTCCCAAGGAACCCGTCCGTGCACGTGCAAGCAGTAAACGCGGTTACAACGCCAGGGACAGCTACTCGTCCGCGCAAGAACCGCAGGCTAAACGTATTGATGTACCCGCGCCAGGCGACATCCTTTGCGCCCAGCGTGCACGCCAACGGCCTGAAGCGCGGCCGATATGCGCCCTCTGCCCTACAGAATTACCGGCTCACACTGCCCCCACTAGCGCACCTTCATGCAATGGGCGACGGCTGTGGCCAATGCCAGCGGGCCCATGACAGTCGAGGCGAGCGCCCCATCGCATCTGGCCAATTTGGTCGATTATCGGGCGCAGCTCAACGCAAGGCCTGACGCATCCAATACCCAATATCCATGACACGACCCTGGCGTTTGGCCCCAGCAGCGTGAACAGCACGGTCGGCCTGACGCATCGTTTTAAAGAGGATGTCTTAATGAGTGATTACACCCACCCCTATCGCGACAGCGAGTTCGTCCTGCAGCAGCTGGTCGAATTGGAAGCCTTGTGTGCATCGGCACATCGGGATGACATCAACGATGAACTGGTGTCCGCGATTCTGGCCGAAGCCGGTCGTCTGGGCTCTGGCGTATTGGCACCGCTCAACAGGGTTGGCGACACCCAGGGCGCACGTCTGGGCGAGCACGGCGTCCAGGAAACTCCCGGCTTTGCCGATGCCTATCAGCAGTTCCAGGCCGGCGGCTGGCCTTCGTTGACCGCAGCGGAAATCTGGGGCGGCCAAAACCTGCCGAATGTGATCGGCACTGCCGTCAATGAAATCTGGCACTCGGCCAACATGGCCTTCGCCCTCTGCCCGATGCTGACGCAAGGTGCAATCGAGGCCATCGCCCACCACGGCTCGCCCGCCTTGCGTGATGCCTACCTTGCCCCGTTGGTCAGTGGCGAATGGACCGGCACCATGAACCTCACAGAGCCGGATGCCGGTTCAGACCTGGCCGCGATCAAGAGCCGTGCTATCCCTCAGGGCGACCATTACCTGATCAGCGGGCAGAAAATCTTCATCACCTGGGGCGACCACCAGATGACGGAGAACATCGTCCATCTGGTACTGGCCCGGCTGCCGGACGCACCGGCCGGCGTAAAAGGCATTTCGCTGTTCGTCGTGCCTAAATTCCTGCTTGATGCCCAAGGCAAGCCAGGCGCACTCAACGATGCCCGCTGCATCGCGCTGGAGCACAAGCTGGGCATCCACGGCAGCCCGACCTGTGTCATGAGCTTTGGCGATAACGGTGGCGCCATCGGTTACCTGGTGGGAGAACCACACCAAGGGCTGGCGTGCATGTTCACCATGATGAACCACGCTCGACAAAGCGTTGGCCTGCAAGGCCTGGCCATCTCTGAACGCGCCTACCAACACGCCTTGCAGTACGCCAAGGACCGCCTGCAAGGCACGCGCAAGGATGGTAGCCGCTTCTCGATCATCCACTTCCCGGATGTGCGGCGCATGCTGCTTCAGATGAAGGCATCCATCGAGGCAATGCGAGCCCTGGCCCTGGTGGCCGCCGCCGAAGTGGACCGTACCGCCTACGCACCTGACGCAGACGCGGCAAAGCTGCATCAAGGTCGCGTCGACCTGCTCACCCCCATCGTCAAGGGGTGGCTGACCGAGATGGCGCAAGAAGTGACCTCCCTCGGCGTGCAGATTCATGGTGGCATGGGCTTCATCGAAGAAACCGGCGCCGCCCAGCATTATCGTGACGCCCGTATCCTGACCATCTATGAAGGCACCACCGGCATCCAGGCACTTGACCTGGTCGGGCGCAAGACACTGCTCAACGAAGGCCAGTTGATCAGCCGCTTGCTGGACGATATCGGCGAAACCGTCACTGTGCTGCAACGCTCGACGCACCTCGCCAATCAGGCTGCAGCACTGGAAGGCGCCTTGGGTGCTGGCCGGCAGGCCCTGCGCATTCTCCTCGACAATGCGAAAACCGACGCGCACCTGGCAGGCAGTATCAGCGTGAACTTCATGATGCTGTTCGGCTACCTCTGCGGCGGTTGGCTGATGGCTCGCTCGGCCTTGAGCGCCCAAGCCCTGCTCGACGCCGGCAGCGGCGATCCTCAGTTCCTGAAAGCCAAGCTGGTCACTGCCGACTTCTATGCCGAACAGCTACTGCCGCGCGTACATGCCCTGCTGACCGCCATTGGCAGCGGCAGCAGAAGCATCATGGCACTGGACGACGAACAATTTTGACTGCGCGTTCATTGACTAGCCCCCAGTAACGACTGGCACTGCGAACCACTGCGGTGGCCTTTAACGGTCACCGCACGTTTGCAACACATGTTTGCCCCACAACGTAGCGATACCCGCCTTGATCGTCTCGGCCTCCCCTTCTGCCCACCCCCAAGAACAATCAGGCGAGCAGCGCTTCGCAACGGCCCAGCTGAGTAAGGACGCGCGTACCCATTGGGCGTTTGATGCCCGGTAGCCCGTCCATTTCTCCCCCTATTTGAGGTTTCCCCCATGCACGCTTCGCGTATTCGACTGGCTTCCCTGCACGACAAGATCATGAGCGCGACGCAGGCAGCACGGCTCATCAAAGACGGCATGACCATCGGCATGAGTGGTTTTGGCGGTGCGGGAGACGCCAAAGCGGTTCCCTTGGCACTGATCGAGCAGGTTAAGAGCACGCCACTGAAAATCAACCTGATTACCGGCGCCAGCCTTGGCGGAGGGCTGGATGGGAAAATGGCCGAAGCCGGCCTGCTGGCACGGCGGATGCCCTTTCAGGGCGATGCGGTACTGCGCAAAGCCATCAACGAAGCGCGCGTCATGTTCATCGACCAACACCTCTCGGAAGTGGTCGAGCAGGTGCGCGATGGTTTCCTGCCCACCCCGGATATTGCGGTCGTCGAAGCGGTGGCCATAACCGAGCAAGGGCATATCGTACCTACGTCCTCGGTGGGCAACTCGGCAAGCCTGGCCCTGGCGGCCAAGCAGGTAATCGTCGAACTCAACCTGGCGAGCAATCCACATTTCGAGGGGTTGCATGACATCTACCTGCCTCAAGATCGCCCTCACCGTGGCCCGATCCCCATTCGTCACTCAAACGAGCGCATCGGTAGCCAGGCGATCGACATCGATCCGTCACGCATCGCCGCCATCGTCATCTGCAACTCGCCCGAGGCGACCGTGACCATGTTGCCGCCTGACAATGACACGCAGGCCATTGCCGACCACCTGGTGCGGTTCTTCGAGCAAGAGGTGGAAATGGGCCGCCTGCCTAGAAACCTGGCGCCGCTGCAAGTGGGCGTGGGTTCCATTGCCAATGCGGTGATGTGTGGCCTGATCAACGCGCCCTTCAACGACTTGGTGCAATACTCCGAAGTCCTGCAGGACTCCACGTTCGACCTGCTTGACGCCGGCAAGCTGAAATTTGCCTCGGGATGCTCCATCACCCTGTCCGGCCCCTGTGGCGAGCGAGTCTTCGGCAACCTGGAAAAGTACGCTGACCGCCTGGTACTGCGCCCCCAGGAAATCTCCAACCACCCGGAAGTCATTCGACGCCTGGGGCTCATCGCAATCAACACCGCGCTGGAGTTTGATCTCTACGGCAACGTGAACTCCACTCACGTCTGCGGCACCCAAATGATGAACGGCATCGGCGGCTCCGGGGACTTTGCCCGCAACGCTCGCCTGTCGATATTCGTGACCAAGTCGATTGCCAAGGACGGGAACATTTCACGCGTAGTGCCCATGGTCAGCCACGTCGACCACACAGAGCACGACGTGGATATTCTGGTCACTGAGCACGGCTTGGCTGACTTGAGGGGCCTCGCACCTCGAGAGCGGGCCCGGGTGATTATTGATCAATGCGTACACCCAGACTACCGCGCAGCCCTTGATGACTACTTCAGCGCCGCCTGCCTGCTGGGCGGACATACCCCCCACGACCTCAGTCAGGCGTTGAGCTGGCATGTACGTTTGAACAAGACAGGCAGCATGCAGCAACCCAACTGACGCCCTGGCACACCGCGGCACTGCAACTGAACGGCCACCCCCAGGCCGTTCGGTTCTGCGCTAAACCCCATCACCAGCGCATCACCGCCTACGTGCTGTTCGGTCCCGAACAGCCATTCAGCACTTTGTTCGGTGCAGTGCTTCCAACCTTACCGCTCAATACATCCAAGCCATTGTTTTAAAAGCACTTTTAAACATGGCATGGTTCTCGCCTTGTTCCTCTCACCCTAGAAATGTGTCGCCCGCTACTGACCGTTAAGTAGCCGGTCGAGCCGTACATGCCTTGAAGAGGAATACGATGAAACTTCTGCACATGCTGTTCTGCACCGCGTTGTTGTTTGGCGCCAACACCTACGCCAGTGACGACGTGCCGTCATTGGCAGGCAAGCGCATCGCCATCAGCATGACCGGCACCAGCCATTACTTCGACGTGAAGGCGTTCCAGGCTCAGGTCGACGAGGTAAAACGCCTGGGCGGTACTCCCATTACGCTGGATGCCGGCCGAAACGACAAAAACCTGGTCACGCAACTGCAAACCGTGGTCACCCAAAAACCTGATGCCGTTATCCAGACGTTGGGTACGCTCAGCGTGATCGACCCCTGGCTCAAACGCATCAAGGCGGCCGGCATTCCACTGTTCACCATCGATGCGCCCTCGCAGTACAGCATCAACAACACCACCTCGGACAACTACGCAGCGGGCCGTTTGTTGGCGGAGCAACTGGTCAAGGATACCGGTGGCAAGGGCAACATCCTGGTGTTCAACGGTTTCTATGGCGTGCCCGTGTGCCGCATTCGTTATGACGAACTGATCAAGGCGCTGGCCGACCATCCTGATCTGAAGGTCATTCAGCCCGAGCTGCGTGACGTCATCCCCAACACCGTGCAAGACGCCCGCTCGCAGGTCGCAGCGTTGCTCAACAAGTACCCCAAAGGTGAAATCGCGGCGATCTGGTCGGCCTGGGACATCCCGCAACTGGGCGCCAGCCAGGCGCTGATTGACGCCGGGCGCACCGAGATCAAGACCTACGGTGTCGATGGCACACCGGAAGTGCTCGACCTGATACAGCGAGACGATTCGCCCATTGGCGCCGTTGTGGCCCAGCAACCCGTCTTGATCGGAAAAACCGCAGTACAGAATGTCGCGCGTTACCTGGCCGGGCAAAAAGACCTGCCCAAGGAAACCCACGTTTCCACCCTGCTGACCACTGCAAACAACCTGGATGAAATGCAACAACTGCGAGGTGACCAATGAGCCAGAAAAGTGATTTCGATATCGGCCGACGCGCCCTGCTGGGTGCTGGCGTTACCCTGGCTGCCGGCCTTGGTCTTTCTTCCCTGGCCCGAGCAGCCAGCCCGAGTGGCGACGCCAGCGGCGATACACCGGTACCTTCACTGGCGGGCAAACGCATCGCCATCAGCACCGTGGGCACCAGCATCTACTTCGATAGCCGTGCGTTCGCCGCGCAGGTCGAAGAAGTAAAAAGGCTGGGCGGAACGCCCATCACCCTGGACGCGGGGCGCAACGACAAGGCCATGGTCACCCAGCTTCAGAACCTGGTCACCCAGAAGCCTGATGCGGTGATCCACACGCTGGGCACCTTGAGCATCATCGACCCCTGGTTCAAGCGTATTGCGGCGGCCGGCATTCCGCTGTTCACCATCGAGGTGCCGTCGCAGTACGCCATCAATACCATCTCGGCGGACAACTGGAGCACCGGCCTGATCCTGGCCAAGAAGCTGGTGGCGGACCTGCGCGGCAAGGGACGCGTGCTGGTATTCAATGGTTTCTATGGGGTGCCAAGCTGCGGTATTCGTTACGACCAGTTGAAGCTCGTGACCAAGTTCTACCCACAAATCGAGTTCCTCGAGCCGGAGCTGCGTGATGTCATCCCCAACACCGTGCAGGACGCCCGCAGTCAAGTCGCCGCGCTGCTGAACAAATACCCCAAGGGCGAGATCGATGCGATCTGGACGGCCTGGGATTTGCCGCAGTTGGGTGCCAGCCAGGCGCTGATCGACGCAGGGCGCACCGAGATCAAGACCTACGGCGTCGACGGCACACCGGAAGTACTGGACCTGCTTAAACAACCCAATACGCCAGTCGCCGCCGTGGTTTCGCAACAACCGGCACTGATCGGACGCCTGGCGGTACACAACGTCGCCCGTTACCTGGCAGGTGAGCACGACCTGCCCAAGGAAACCTTCGTCGAGACACTATTGACCACAGCGGACAACGTCGATGACGTTCGCCGCCTCAGGGGTGATGCTTGAACAACATCCCTGCCCTGGAGCTTCGCAACCTGACCAAGCAGTTCGGCGTCACGCGGGCGCTGGACGATGCCAGCCTGCGCGTCCAGCGTGGCAGCGTGCATGGCCTGGTCGGTGAGAACGGTGCTGGAAAGTCGACACTGATCAAGGTGCTTGCCGGCATTCATCGCCCGGATGCCGGCAGCCTGTGGGTGGACGGTCAGCAATACACTCACTTCACGCCGCGTCAGGTGGCACGTCTCGGCATTCAGTTCATTCACCAGGAGCGACTGCTGCCCGCCAGTTTCACGGTGAGCGAGGCGCTGTTCTTCGGCCAGGAAATACACCGCGGCCCTTTCGTCGATCGCCGTGCGCAACAACGGGAAGCCGAACGCCTGCTTGACGCGTATTTCGACCTGAAATTGCCGCCGGATGCATTGATCGGTGAGCTGAGCAGTGCCGAGCAACAGGTGGTGCAGATTACCCGCGCGCTGATCGCCAAACCCAAGGTGCTGGTATTCGATGAGCCCAGCGTCGCGCTGGTGCAACGCGAGGTTGAGCAATTGCTGCGCATCGTCAAGCGATTGCGTGATCAGGGCTTGGCGATCATCTACATCTCTCACTACCTGCAAGAGATCGAACACCTGTGTGACCGGGTGACCGTGTTGCGCAATGGGCGTGATGTCGCCGAGGTCGATCCGCGCAACACGTCGCTGGCAGAAATTACGCGCCTGATGGTCAACCGCGAAGTGGCCGAAATGTACCCCAAGCAGCCGGTCGCATTGGGCGAGCCGCTACTGCAGGTGAGCGGCCTGCAGAAGCGGCATGCCTATCGCGATATCGACCTGCTGGTGCGCCGTGGCGAGATCGTCGGCCTCACCGGGCTGGTGGGCTCCGGCGCCAAGGAGCTGCTGAAAAGCCTGTTCGGCCTGGACCCGGCGCAACAGGGCGAGATTCGCCTGAACGGGCAACTTGTCGAGTTGAACAGTACACATCAGGCCGTGCGCGAAGGCATTGCCCTGCTGCCGGAAGAGCGCCGCCGGCAAGGGGTGGCGCTGGACCTGTCCGTTCAGGAGAACAGCACCCTGGCCAGCCTCTCACGCTTCACCCGGTTTGGGCTGCTCTCGGAACGCCGCGAGCAGCAGGAAACCCAAGCCCTGATCGAGCATCTGCTGATCAAGACGTCCGGGCCGCAGGCCAGGGTGCGCCAGCTCAGCGGTGGTAATCAGCAGAAGGTGGCGCTGGCCAAATGGCTGAGCCGGCAGTCGACCCTCTACCTGCTGGACGAACCCAGCGTCGGTATCGACATCGGCGCCAAAGTGGAGATCTACCGTTTGATCGGAAAGCTGGTGGAGCAAGGCGCCGGTGTCTTGCTGCTTTCGTCCGATCTGCCCGAGCTGCTGGGCCTGTGCGACCGCGTCTATGTCATGCACCGAGGGGCCATCATTGCGCAACGCAAGGCCGCCGAGCTCGACAGCGACACGCTACTGGCGCTTGCGTCCGGCACACATCATCAACAGGAACCCGACTATGTCCACTGATCTCTCCCTGGCCAGCGTGTCGGTCCCACGACGCTCGAACCGCTGGCAATTGAAACTGCTGCGCCATGGCGCCTCGCTGGCGTTCCTGGCGATCTTGCTGGTATTTGCCAGTACAGCGCAAAACTTCCTTTCACCCACCAACCTCTCGAATGTCTTCGCGCAGTCTGCAATCCTCGGCCTCCTCGCTTTCGGGCTGACCATCGTGATCATCGGTGGCGGCTCCAACGTGGTATCTGGCGGCCTTGACCTGTCGCTGGCGGCCAATCTCGGGCTGTCGGCCGCCGTCTATGCCACGCTGAACAACGCGGGCGCCAGTGCGGCCAGCAGCATCGCCCTGACCTTGGCATGCGGCCTGGCCATCGGTGCGCTTAACGGCCTGGTGGTGGTCGGCCTGCGCCTGCCGCCACTGCTGGCGACGCTGGCCAGCATGAACCTGATTGCCGGCCTGGAGCTGGTGTTGACTGAAAATACCGTGCTGCCAACCGAGTCAGCGCTACTGGAGCTGCTCAGTTTTGGTCATTGGCTGGGGCAGCCGGCATTGGCCTGGGTGTTCCTTATGGCCGCGCTGCTGTTGACGCTGCTGATCCAGTTCAGTCGTTACGGCCTGCGCCTGTATGCCGTTGGCGAGTACCCGGAAGCAGCGACCGCAGCAGGCCTGCCTGTGGCGGCCTATCAGTTCTCCAGCTACCTGCTCAGTGGTCTGTGCGGGAGCCTGGCGTCGTTTTGTTCGGCCGCCTGGTTCAGTGGAAGCACTACCGGCTCTGGGGAGATGCTGCTGTCGGTTGTAGCCATCGCCTTTCTAGGCAGCGTGTTCTCCCGCCGCCTGCGCCCGAGCATCAGCGGTACATTGCTGGCCACGTTGCTGGTGGGTTTTCTGGTCAATGGTTTCCAACTGCTGAACATCTCCAGCTTCTGGGTCAACGGTGTACAGGGTGTATTGATTCTACTGGTCGTCGCCAGTTCAAGCCTGCTGCGTGGGAGATCGTGACATGAACCAATCAACCACAGTGCTACCCAGCACCGCCTCGGTATCAATCAGTCGTCAATGGCTGCGCCTGGTCTTGCCCGTCTTGTTCCTGGTGCTGCTGGTATTTTTCGCGGTCAATGCACCCGGTTTTCTCAGTGTGGGCAACCTCAGCAGTGTATTGCTCAACAATTTCGCCCTCCTGGCCATCGTCGCCATCGGCATGACGCTGGCAATCAGCGCTGGCGGTATCGACCTTTCGGTGAGCGTAGCGTTGGATCTGGCTGCACTGACGTTCGTCGTATCGCTCAATGCTGGCTTTGGGCTGTTTCCGGCAATCGTGTCCGCGATACTGGTGGGCGGCCTGACCGGCATGTTCAACGCAGTGTTGATCAGCGGGCTGCGTATTTCGCCATTTCTGGCGACACTCGGTACGCTCTTTATCGGCACCAGCGTGCAGCAGTTGCTCTCCGACGGCGGCCAGCCGATCTACCTGGCTGCACAGGCACGCCCTGCCCTGGCCAGCATCGTCGTGCTCGGCATTCCGCTGCCGCTACTGATCGTTGCGATTTTGGCGGCGGGTTACGGTGTAGCGCTCGCCAAAGGCCGCTTCGGCCGTCAGGTGCTGGCCATCGGCGAACAACCGGAGGTCGCGCGCTACAGCGGTGTGCCGGTGCAGCGCATCACCGCCCGGGTGTTCATCGCGTGCGCCCTGGCCTGCTCAGTCGCGGGTATTTTGCTGAGCAGCACAGTGAATGCCTACGTACCGATGTCGGGTAACGCCTTTCTGATCAATGCCATCGGCGCCGTATTTATCGGCACCACCCTCAACCGCCATGGGCGGGCCAACGTACCGGGTACGCTGCTGGGCGTCCTCTTCCTGAACATCACCGCCAATGGCCTGCTGCTGATCGGCTGGAACTTCTACTGGCAACAGGTGGCCACGGGCGCACTGATTCTGCTGGTGCTGTCGTTCAGCTACCTTGGTCGCCGCGTATTCAAGGACCCGTCCTGACCACCCTTGTAGGAGTTGGCTTGCCAACGATGCAGACGCCACGGTCTCGCTGGCACTTCGCCGACGCCATCGCAGGCAAGCCAGCTCCTACAGGAAATGCAGTGTTCTGTGTGGATCGTTGTGGGCGTTGGCTTGTCAACGATGCAGACGCCTCGGACTTGCTGACACTGCGCTGAAGCAATCGCACAGTCCATCCCTGTAGGAGCCGGGCTTGCCCGCGATGCAGGCGCCGCGAAGGCACTGACACCCCGCGGATACCATCGCAGGCAAGCCTGCTCAGGTGAAACCAGCCGGTGGTGCCGCTGCAGGGAATGGATATGTTCACAAGGCGAATGACACACCTGCCATGCCGATCCCTCGGGATGGCAGGTGTGTTTTGCTCAGGTCAGTGCCACACCGTTAAGGTAGTGGTCGCCCAAGCGACGGCGCAGTTGCGACAACGGTACGGCATCGCCCCCAATCGACGGGCGCGGCGTTTGCCTTCCGGTCAGTTCGACCTGCAGTTCACTCGCCCGTTGTGCCGCTTCTGCGGCAGCCAAGCGTGCGGTGGCGGCCTCGACCGACGAGCGCCCGGCCTGCGCCAGCAACGCATCAGCGGCAGCAATACGCACCTCCAGGTCACCAATACTTGCGATGGTCAGGGTATCGTCCTTCAACGGGCTGCCTTGCAAGTGTTCGACCAGCGCACGTTGAACATTTTGCGCGAACCCCAGGTCGGCCAGTGTATGAGCGTGAGACATAAGCAGGTCCTCAGTTCCAGGAATGACGTTGTGGATTGACGCCGTTCAGGCGCTGGTTGCCGATCAGGTGGTATTTCCAGCGCACCGGATCGTGCAGCGTATGCGTGCGCGCGTTACGCCAGAAACGGTCCAGCCCCTGGCTGGCAGACACACTGCGCGTGCCACCCAGCTCCAGCAGCCGGGTCGACGCCAACAAAGCGATCTCGGTAGACAGGACTTTGGCCTGGCCGACAACCACCGAGGCGTGGGCGACGCTTGCTTCGGTAGGCTCCGCAAGCGCAAGGTCCACGGCCTGGGCGGACGCCTGGAGGATCGCTTCGGCAGCGTGCAGGCGCCAGGCCAGATCGCCAATCGCAGCCTGGCTCAGCGGGTCTTGCCATCCGTGCTGCAAACCACTGTCGACCCACGGGCGCGCCTCTCGCGCCACACGCAGGGTTTCGGCAAACGCGCCTCGGGCAATGCCGGTGTCCACTGCGGCCTGAATGATCTGCGATACCGGCCCATCGGCGGTGGGTCGGTCATAGGCTTTCCAGGCCGGAATCACGGCGCTGAGCGGCACGCGTACGCGGTCGATCAATGCCTTGCCACTGGCGGTGGTGCGCTGCCCAAAGCCATCCCAGTTATCGACAATGCTCAGCCCTTGCGCGTCCCGTGGCACAAACGCAATGAACGGCCGGTTCTGCTCATCCACCGCCGCCGTCGGGACAATGTGAGCGAACAGCGCGCCGGTGCAGTAGAACTTCTCGCCCTCCAGCACCGCGGTGTCGCCCTCAAAATGAATGCGTGTTTCGAACGCAGTGACGGTTTTGCTCTTGGCTTCGGAGAACGCATTGCCGAACCGATAGCCGGCAAGCACCTTGGCAAAATAGTGATGTTGCTGTGCCTCGCTCCCGGTCAACAGCAGGTTGTTGATCACACCGTAGTGATTCTGCGGCAACTGCCCCAGCGAGGAGTCCGCCGCTGAAACGGTTGCCACGACCTCGGTCAGCGTGGCGTAGGACACGCCAGCACCACCCTGGGCCTTGGGAACAGTAATGGCCCACAGGCCACTCTCGGAAAAGCGGTCCAGTTCCGCCCACGGCAGACGTCGCTCGCGATCACGCGCTACGGCTTCTTGGGCAAAATCCTGGGCCAGACGCTGGGCCACCTCAATGGCTTCGGCATCACTACGAATAATATGGGCCGGACGCCGAGGCGCTGAAACGGCCTGCTCGGGCAGGCGGGTATGCAGTCTATCGGTCATGCGTGACTACTCCATGCGGTACAGGTAAGAAAGGGCTACAGCACAGGCTTACAAGCGGAAATCCAGCGGGTACTCGACGATGAAACGCACTTCGTCAATGTTGGACTCGGCCACGTGATCGCCGCCGACACGGTGCGTGGCCTGCATCAGGTTGAATGAGAGGTCCTTGGCCGGCCCGCTCTGCACCACATACTTGATCCAGACGTTGCGCTCCCAGTGGCTGCCATCCTTGATGCCGCTGTAGTAGCTGTAGGCACCCCCGGCGCGGCTGCCATCGATGTCGGTACCGCGCACGTAACGCGTGGTCAGGGTGAGGCCCGGCACACCGAGGCCAACGAAGTTGTAGTCATAACGCGCCTCCCAGGCACGCTCGTTGGGGTTGTTGAAGTCCGATATCTGGGATGCGGCATCCAGCTCAAGGTCGTAGGTGTTCCAGACATAGTCGAACGGCGTGTCACCGTCGATTCGCGTGTAGCTCAACTTGAAAGCATGGGCGCCATAACCCAGCCCGGCATGGGCGCTCCAGGAGTCGTTGTCGATCTTGCCGGCCAACGCCTTGCCGCTGTCGCGGGTGCGGTAGTAGTTCAGGCCGGTGTTGATGCTCAAGGCCTCGTTGATCGGCTGCACAAAATCGAAGCGGGCGAAGGACTGATTCCAGATGTCGTCAAGCCGGCTGGTGTGCAACTTGAAGCTCAGTTGGTCGTTGAACACATAGTCACCGCCCAGGTAGATCACATCGTTGGCGCCCTTGAAGCGCCCCGCGTACACCGTGCCGAGGTCACCACGGTGGTTGCTGGCGTTGCGATCGCTGCTCGACTCAAGCTTGCCGCCCTGCAGGGTCAGGCCCTCCACGGAGGTGTTTCGAAACACCAGGCCGCGCAAGGTCTGGGGCAACAGGCGGATATCGCTGGCATAGAGTACCGGGCTGGTTGGGCGCACATCGCCGTAGCGCACTTCGGTGTCGAAGGCCCGCACCTTCAGCGCCGCGCCGACCTTGCTGTACTCATCCTTGGGTTCGCCATCGAAGTTGGCACCAGAGCGCGAAACGATGCCCGGCACCCCCACACCGTTGCCGACCACACCATTACCGCCATCGAGCTTGAGGCCCAATACGCCCTGCACATCCAGGCCAAAGCCGACCGTGCCCTGAGTGAAACCGGATTGCACATCGGCGATCACACCATGCCCCCATTCGCGATGCTGGCTCTGCCGTTCACCGGTATTGGGGTTGCGGGCGAAATCGCCGTTGCGGTAGTCCTGGCTGAAGAAGTAGTTGCGATTGAGCACATGTACCTGCGTGCCCTCAAGGAAGCCTTCGCTTTCTTCGCTGGCGGCAAAGGCCGGGCTGGCCAGGGCAAGGGTCAATGAAAGGGCTGTTCGATGGTTGTTTCCAAAACGCATGGCAAGGTCCTAGTAGTTGCGTATGTAACGCCCGTGCAGGCGCTGTTTACTCAACTATTTCAACAACCATGCCAATTAATTAATCGTTATATATCAACAACTTAAAATACAAACCTGAGAAACGTGAATTTTACCAACGGGCAAACTGACCGATCAGTGTTGCGTGCCACACAGCACATTCGAAGGTCGACACCCGAATACCGTCAGGCACAGCCGAACGCCATCCACCGCAGGCGGATTCGCACGCGGAAAGTCATGTTGTATGTGGGCTGGAAAAGGAGAGATCAGTTGCGGGGTACGGTAGAAAACCGCACCGATGGGCGCACAGGCACCCATCGGGAGAGGAGGAAAACGAGTGCCTGAGGTGCCTCAGTCGGCCTTGCCACCGAGGTAGAAATGCTGGATGTCTTCGCGGGCGGCCAACTCACTGGCGGCGCCCTCACCCACCACCCGGCCGTTCTCCAGAATGTAGGCATAACTGGCGTGACGCAGCGCAACATTGATGTTCTGTTCGGCCACCAGAAAGCTCACGCCTTCCTGAGCATTGAGCTGGGCAACGATATCGAAAATTTCCTCGACGATGATCGGTGCCAGGCCCATGGACGGTTCATCAAGCAACACCAGGGAGGGCCGGGTCATCAGCGCACGCCCAATGGCCAGCATCTGCTGTTCGCCGCCCGAGGTCAGCCCCGCCTGGGTCTTGCGCTTGGTCTTCAACCGCGGAAACCAGGTGTAGATCCGCTCCAGGTCCTGCTCCAGCTCACGCCTGGAGGGGTTGCGCAAAAAGCCACCACTGCGCAGGTTTTCCTCGATGGTGAGATGGGCAAACACATGACGCCCCTCCAGCACATGGACAATGCCCTGGCGTGCCAGCACATTGGCCGCGACGCCTGCGGTGTCCTGCCCGCGAAAGTGGATCTGGCCGCGGGTAACCCGCGCGCGATCGGCCTGGACCAGGCCGGAGATAGCCTTGAGCGTGGTGCTTTTACCTGCACCGTTGGCCCCCAGCAGGGCGACAATACCGCCCTCCTCGATCCGCAGAGAAACGCCGACAACCGCGAGGATGGCGCCGTCATAGACCACTTCGATGTCCTCGACGGCGAGCAGCTCGGCACGCTCGACAGCAGGACGGGTTACTGTATTCATCTATACGCACCTTCTACTAAGCTCAGGGCGCACCGTTCAGGATCGCGGCACGCAGGCAGGCATCACTTACTGCTCAGCCGCGCAATCGCGTGCTTGAACACCTTTTTCTTTGGCGTACTCTGCAGACTTGGCATCGATCAGTGGGCGCAAGGTCGTACGGTCGGCCTGAACCCAGTCGGTGATCAGGTTCCACTGCTTGCCGTCCCACTGCTGTACCTTGGCTGCACCGCCGCCCTCATGGTCATCACACGACAGTTTGAGCGGCTGCATGAGGCCCAGAAACCCGATCTCCTTGAGGCGTGCATCGTCGAGGTTCAGGTGCTCCAGGCCCCAGCGTCCCTCTTCACCGTTGAGTGGACGGTTGCCGAATTTTTTCTGCCCGGCGCGTATCGCCTCTACCGCGATGGCCGCGTTCACCAGCCCGGAGTTGTAGTACACGCTGCCAAAACTCTTGGGGTCCTTGAGGTCACTTTTGCCCTTGTCGAGAATGTGCTGCTTGATGCGCTGGTGAATATCGAAGGTGGCACCGCCTGGGTATGGTGTCAGCGCCAGGTAGCCTTTGCCCGCCTCGCCCGCGGGCAGTACGTCCTCATTCGAGCTGGCCCAAATGTCGCCGACAATGTGGTCTACCGGATAACCGAAGCGCGCCGCCGTCTTGATCGCCACCGGCGTGGACACGCCCCAGGTACGCAGGAATACCCAGTCCGGCTGGAGTTGGCGCACCTTACGCCACTGCGAAGCCTGCTCGTTCCCAGGATCGGCCACCGGGATCTGGATGTTCTCGAAACCATATTTTTCCGCCAGCAGCTGCAGCGGCCCCTGGGTTTCACGGCCGTAGGCGGAGTCGTGATAGACGGTGGCAATCTTCTTGCCCTTGAGCTTGTCCAGGCCACCCTCGCGCGCTGCTACGTAGTTGATGAATGCCGACGCCTCGCTGTAGAAGGTCAACATGGCCGGGAAGTTGTACGGGAACACACTGCCGTCGGTGGCCTCGGTGCGGCCATAGCCGAGTGTGATCAGCGCAATCCTGTCAGCGGCAGCCTTGTCGGCCAGGGCGTACGCAGCGGGTGCTCCGTTGGGCTGATAGAGGGCCACGGGGGCTCCATTGAGGCCGTTCTTGAAGCGCTCATAGCACTCGATGCCCTTCTCCGCCGTCCATTCGGTCTCGCATTCCTGCCACACCAACTTGACGCCGTTGATGCCGCCTTCCACTTCATTGATGTAACGCAGGTAGTCGATCATCCCGGCCCACACCGGAATACCACTGGAGGCATAAGCGCCGACGCGGTAGGTGGCCAGGGGAAAGAATTGTTCTGTGGCGGCGGCCTGTGCTGGCTGTGGCAATGCCGAGTAGAGGCCTAGCGCCAGGGCGAGCGCGGTGGCGCTGTATTTGAGGGTTGCATTCAGGGTCATGGGTTCTCTCTCGTCCTTTCGCCGCGCGGCAACCCAAGGGGTGCCGCGGGCAGGTGCTTTCATGAGGCAGGCAGGCTTACTGTTCGGCCGCGCAATCACGTGGGGTGATGCCCTTTTCCTTGGCGTAGGCGGCGGATTTGGCCTCGATCAGCGGCCGCAGCGTATCGCGGTCGGCTTGCAGCCAGCCCGTCACCAACTGCCACTTCTCCCCGTCCCATTGCTGCACGCGGGCGGCACCACCGCCCTCGTGATCAGCACACGACAGTTTCAAGGGCGGGAGCAAGCCCTCGAAGCCGCTGGCCTTGAGGCGCGCCGCATCGATGTTCAAGTGTTCAAAGCCCCAGCGTGCCTCCTCGCCATTCAACGGGCGATGGCCGAACTTGGTTTGCGCAGTGCGCAGTGCCTCGACCGCGATGGCCGCGTTGATCAAGCCGACGTTGTAGTACACCTTGCCGAAGTAGGCTGGGTCCTTGAGATCGCTCTTGCCGGTGTCGAGGATGTACTGCTTGAGGCGTTTGTGAATCTCGAACTCTGCGCCACCGGGGAACGGTGCCAGCGCCTGGTAGCCCTTGGCCGCGGTGCCGGCCGGAATCACGTCAGCCTCGGAACCGGCCCAGACGTCACCGATGATGCGATCGACCGCAATGCCAAAGCGTGCTGCAGTCTTGATACCGACCGGCGTGGACACGCCCCAGGTGCGCAGAAACACCCAATCCGGCTTGATCTGGCGCACCTGGCGCCACTGCGCGGACTGTTCGTTACCCGGATCGGCCACCGGGATCTGGATGTTTTCAAAGCCGTACTTCTGCGCCAGCAACGCCATCGGCGCCTGGGTTTCGCGGCCATAGGCAGAGTCGTGGTACACGGTCACGATCTTCTTGCCTTTGAGTTTGTCGAACCCGCCTTCGCGCTGGGCGATGTAGTTGATACCCACCGACGCCTGGCCGTAGTAATTGAGCAACAACGGGAATGCGTAGGGGAACACGCTGCCGTCGGTGGACTCGGTACGCCCGCCCGCACCATCGATCAGCGGGATCCGGTCAGCCGCGCCCTTCTCCATCAACGCATACGAGCCCGGCGTACTGTGGGTGAAGAAGAACGCGGTCGGTGCGCCGTTCAAGCCACCCTTGTAGCGCTCGTAACACTCGACGATGCGATCAACGCTCCACTCGGTCTCGCACTCCTGCCAGACCAGCTTGACGCCATTGATGCCGCCCTCGACTTCGTTGATGTAGCGAAAATAGTCAATCTCGCCAGCCCACCAAGGGATGCCACTGGAGGCATAGGCGCCGACCCGGTAGGTGGCCATGGGCACAAACTGTTCATTGCTGGCAGCCTGCGCCACCGCGGGCAGCAGGGACTGGAAGCCAAGCGCAAACAAGGCACTGATGAGGGTACGCTGGAGGGGGTTACGCATGTCGTTCACTTCTTTGAGATGGAGTGTGGTTCGTCCCCTCCCGTGGTCGGGTCAAGGTGCATGGAAATCTTGATCGCGCTAGAAACGCAGTGGCCAGGTCCTGAGCCGGTCGCGCAGGTTGCCGAACAGGCGTACCAGCCCTTCCGGTTCCTTGATCAGGAACACGATGATCAGCGTGCCAAAGATGATTTTCTGCAGGTTCTGCAACTGACCGGCATCGACATTGCCGCCGAACAACCACTGCCCGGCGTGGTTGAGAAAGATCGGCATCAGGCTGATGAACGCGGCACCGACGAAGTTGCCGGCAATGCTGCCCATGCCGCCAATAATGATGATGAACAGGATCTGGAACGAGCGGTTGATATCAAAGCTGCCGGCGCTGGCCGTCCCCAGGTAGGCGAACGCCCAGAGCGCACCGGCAATGCCCAGGTAGAACGAACTGACCGCAAACGCCAGACGCTTGTAGCGATCCACCGGAATGCCGATCACTGCCGCGGCCGTGTCCATGTCCCGGATCGCCATCCAGTTGCGGCCGATCTGGCTGCGCACCAGGTTCACCGCAACCCAGGTCAGCAGCACCACACAGCTCAAGGTCAGCAGGTAGCGGCCGACCGGTGAGGCCAGGCTGTAGCCGAACAGTTCCAGGCGCGGCGCACTGATGGTGCCGGACGACGCATAGTTGTAGAACCAGGGAAACTTGGCAAACACCCACTCAATGAAAAACTGTGCGGCAAGTGTGGTGACCATCAGGTAGAAGCCTTTGATTCTTGCGCTGGGGATACCGAACAGCATGCCGAGGAACGCGGCAATCAACCCGCCGCCCACCAACGCCAACGGCAGCGGGATACCCGGCACTCGCAGCAACAGGCCATAGGTGGCAAAGGCGCCGACCGCCATGAAACCCGCAGCGCCAACCGACGTCTGGCCGGTGTAGCCGGTCAACAGGTTCAAGCCCAGGCCGGCCAGCGACAGCACCAGAAACGGGATCAGGATTGCATTGAGCCAGTAGTCATCGCCCAGCAGCGGCAAGGCCACGAAGGCCACCAGCAGCAGGAGCGCCAGGCCCAGGGGCCAGCGCCGACGTACCAGGATCAGGGGCGCATCGTCAAAGCTGGTGGTGAGGCGCGCAGTAGTCGTGGTCATACGATCACACTCGTTCGATGGCACGGTCGCCAAACAGGCCGGCCGGGCGGATATAGAGGAATACCAAGGCGAGGAAGTAGGCGAACCAAGGGGTGATGCCACCGCCAATCAGCGGGCCGATATAGGCCTCGGCGAGGTTCTCGGCAGCACCGACAATCAGCCCGCCGACGATGGCTCCGCCAATCGAGGTGAAACCGCCGATGATCAGTACCGGCAGGGCCTTGAGGACCACCAGTGACAGCGAGAACTGCACCCCCTGACGCGCGCCCCACAACAAGCCGGCCACCAGCCCGACCATCCCGGCCACGGCCCAGACAATCTGCCAGATGCGGTTGAGGTTGATGCCAATGGACAAGGCCGCACGGGTATCGTCCGCCACCGCACGCAGGGCTATACCGATTCGCGTGCGGTTGAACAGCAATGCCAGCAGCGCGACCAGTACTGCGGCAACCGCGGCAGCAACCAGGTCGAACTGGCTGATCATGACCTCGCCCACGAACAACGGGATATCCTCGATGCCCAGGTCCAGCGCCCGTACCTGGGCGCCCATCAGCCCTTGCGCCAGCCCTTCGACGATGAAGGACAGGCCGAGGGTGGCCATGAACAGGGTGATCTGCGAGCGGTTGACCAAGGGCCGCAATACCAGGCGTTCGATCAGCAGGGCGCCGATGATCATCACTACCAGGGTCAGGGCCAGCGCCAGCACGAAGGGCACGCCCTGCTCGTGCAGGCTGACAAAGGTCAACGCAGCAAACAGCAGCATCGCACCCTGGGCGAAGTTGAACACGCCACTGGCCTTGTAGATCAGCACAAAACCGATCGCTACCAACGAGTACATGGTGCCGGCGAGCAAGCCACCGATCAGGGTTTCCAAGAAGAAATTCATCAGTGCACGGTCCCCAGGTAGGCAGCGATTACGTCAGGATTGGCCTGCACCTCAGCGGGCGTGCCATCACCGACTTTGCGCCCGTAGTCGAGCACCACGACGTGGGCGCAGAGGTCCATGACCACCTTGATGTCATGCTCAATCAGAATCACCGTGGTGCCCAGGTCGCGGTTGATGTCGGCAATAAAGCGGCTCATTTCCTGTTTTTCCTCGGCATTCATGCCGGCCATGGGTTCGTCGAGCAGTAATAGCGTTGGCTGGGCAATCAGGGCGCGGCCCAGCTCAACGCGCTTTTGCAGGCCATATGCCAGGCTGCCCACCGCGACGTCGCGCCAGGGCTGCAACTCCAGGAACTCCAACACCTGCTCGGCACGTTCGGCGAACACCCGCGCCTCGCGCCGGGCCCGTGGCAAGCCCAGCGCCTGCTCGAGAAAAAAGCTGCGCTGGAAACGCGACAGGCCAGTGAGCAGGTTGTCCAGCACGCTCATGTTCTTGAACAGCGCGTTGTTCTGGAACGTGCGGCCGATGCCCAAGCGCGCTGCCGTCAGGGGATGCGGGCGCTGCAGCCGCTCGGCATCGAACACCAGCTCGCCTGCATCGGCACGGTAGACACCGTTGAGGATGTTCAACAGCGAGCTCTTGCCCGCGCCGTTGGGGCCGATCAACGCGCAGATTTCGCCACGACGCACGGCGAACGACAGGTCGTTGATGGCCTTCACGCCTTTGAACGACAGGGAGATGTTGCGGACTTCAAGAAGCGTACTCATGCGACACGCTCCAGGTCCTCGTGCAGCCACAACAGCCGGCCAGGCGCACGCTCGGCATTGGCCGGGTGTTCAATGTGGGCCACCCGCTGGAAACCGAGCAAATGGCGCACCCGCGACTTGATCCAGCGGCGCAAGCCACGCCGAGGATTCGCCAGGGTCCAGTCGCACAAGCGGCGGCGCCAACTGCCTTGAGGTGCCAGCCGTGCCTCGATTTCCTCAGCCAGTGTCTGTGCACGCTGAGCAGATAACAGCAGTGCAGTCGGGGCGATTTCACGGCGGTCGCGGCGCGCCGTTTCACGGGTTTCCGGAAAGGCAAAACCTTCGCCACGTTCCAGCCAGCGGCTTAGCACATGAGCCGGGCCCTGGGCCCACTCCGTGCCTTCATCAACCCAGACCACCGCATCACGAGCGGCCTGAGCCCACCCCTGACGAGCGTGATACAACGGTTCACCGCTAAACAGTGTCGCCAAGGGCAATACCTGGAACGCGCCGTGCGGTGCGGTGCTGGCCTGGGCGCAGAACAGTCGCAGTGGCGCCAGCGAGTCAAGCCCAGCCAGACGCCAGTGAGCAACGGTCTCGCGGCGCTGCACGAAGGCAAAATCCGCTCGCAGCAGACGCAACTGCCGCTGCAACACCTCGCCACGGCTCTGCGGGCTGATGACTGCGCTGTATCCACCCAGGCTGTGGGCCGCGATTGCCAGGATCAGCAGGGACGGCTCAATCGCACCGCACAACACCAGCCGCGCTTCAGGCACAAAACCCTGCTGACGCAGGCCGGCAGCGCACCGTTCAACTTCACGCAACACATCGATCCAGCGCCAGGCTTTCCAAGTGCCTTGGCGACGGTGACGCAGGGCGATCTGCAACGGTTTTTCCCTGGCCCAGCGACGCAGCGCCGACAGGGCAAAGTCCGGCACCACGTCAAGCGGCCGGGTGTTCAGCTCATGGACCTTCATAGGCAACTCCTGGAAGGCCCAGACCGCTCATCTCAACGATGCTCAACTGCATTTCACGTGGCACTGGGCTGCTCCTGTCTACTCAGCTTCGCACCACTGTCCGGTGCGTTTGAAAGCTATGTAACAGGATCCGTGCCAACAGATAATTTATGTTTATTTTCAAATACTTAGATTAAAAATAATGCCACCGACTCGTGCCTGCGTGGCGACAGCCTGTTGATCAACTGTTCGTGCATGGACAGTTGATCAACGCCCTACCCTGCCAGAAGAACGCACCCGACCACCTGAGCGGGCAATCAGCGCCGCGCGACCTTGAGCACGGGTGCCATCCCTGTGCGTTATCCCGTTTCCCCTTCCCCAAGTAGTCCGAAACTCCCAGCGCGCCTAGGAGTATCGGCCAATGCGCAATCACCGGCGCTTTTACATAGTTGTGGCATGTAGCAGAAAGGGGCTGCGGTCAGGTCTCGAAGACTGAAAACTGTCTGGAGAAAGTCATGACTATTTACAAAAAAAGCTCATCCCTGAAGAACGACCTAGCCAGTTATACCGGTGCAGATCTTTCGCCCTTCACTCAAGGTTTCAAAGCGAGCGACAGCACGACGTTTACATTCCTGAGCAATCCCGCCGCCCTGACTGCTCCGACGGTCACCACCGACCTGAAAGACTACGCTCCTGGCAGCACAGCCATCATCACAGCCAGCGGATTCGCCGCCGGCAGTACCGTGAAGCTCGAGGTGGATCATGTCACCGACGCTGGCGCAGACAGCGTGTGGGGCACGCCTGACGATGTACTCAACACCAATACTGGCGAGGGGCACGACCCCTGGTATGTGACCGACGGTGGTACCGGCGATCTCGACGGCCAGGTCAACGGCAGCGTCACCACCTCGTGGTACGTAAACCCCGACGACTCGGCAGATGCCAGGTTTCTGCTCACCGCCAGCGCTGCGGGCCGCGATGGTGTGTTCGGTACCGGCGACGACGCCGTAGCGACAACCTCGTTTACGGACAGCGGCCCAAGCATCGTGGCGACCGGTGCGAATGTGACGCTGGACGAAACAGCCGGGTTGCAGAACAGCACAGCCACTCCAAGCCCTGCAGGAGATGCTAACGACAATGACATTCTGGTGGCCTCCCTGCCGTCGATCTTCTCGGCACGCTTGACAACACTTGGGGCAGGTACCGCGACGGGGGCTGCCTTGAGTGGCTATACCGGGGCTGCTGGCAACACCGGCAGTGATGCGTTCACCATCACCCCGACGCCCGGAGCAAACATTACCGATGTGAGCTTCACCGACAGTCTTGGCGCGGCGCTCAATGGCTTGGACAGCGGACTGGATACCCTCAATGGCACCAACATCCTTCTCTATACGGATGAGACCAACAACAACATCGTTCTGGGCCGCGCCGGCGGCCCAGCCGGTGAGATCGTGTTCGCTGCCTATATTGAAGAAACCGGATCGCCGGTCACCGGCGGCAAAATCTGGACCGTGCAGTACGAACCGTTCAAGAACCCAGACGCCAGCAACCCTGACGACCCGATCGATCTCACGAATATTGTTTTCGTCGGCGCCAGTCAGGATCTGACATTCAGCCTGGCCAATGCGCCCTCCGGCCAGAACCTCTTCCTCATGTTCACCACGGCGAACCCGACAGTGGTCAACGACGGCGGTGTCTTGCGGATCACAGACCCCACCATCATCGCGACCGGAAAGGACCCCGCGGACCAGTCAAGCGGCGCCAACATAACCACCGGTGACACGATCAATACCAGCCAGGCGGGTGGTCCGACCACCTTTGGCACCAACAATCAGATGATTGTGGAACAAGAAGGCATCCGTTTTACGTTCGTCACGGGTGCCAGGCAGAATGTGACCATTCCCAACCTTGACCAGAACGAAGCAGATGTCGAATCCAACATCGACTTCACCGGCATGTTCAATGCAAAGGGGGCCAGCTTCGACATCGTTCAGCTACAGAGCGGCAAGAGTGCCATCGTAAAAATCAGCGCGTTCAACACGGCGGCTGAACCGGGTGTGAACTTCGTCAACGGGTACGCAGGTGATGCATCGGTTGCAATCACTAATGTTCGCATCATCAACAAGAGTACCGGGGCGGTAATCGAGAACTCAAACGGATCGGTGAATGATCCGAGCATTACCATCAGTTTTACAGGTGGCGTTGCCACCATCACGGGCATCAAGGCCGGCTACAAGATTGAATACACCACAACGCAGAATCACAACCGTGTACTCATCGAGAACGGTGCAGCCGTCGATGCCAAGGGCAATGACCATGCCGATTTCGATATCGGTAGTTTCACACTGAGCCAAGCGGTGACTTCGACCGCTGAAATCGGCTCCAAGATCATCTTCGAGGACGATGGGCCAACGGCAACCGGCACCGCAGCGACTGGCACCGTCGATGAAGATGGCCTGACCAACGGCATCCCCGGCGGCACCGGCGACGTTGCCGGCGAGGCGACCACCGCCAGTGGCAGCGTGACCGGCATCTTCCAGTCCGGTGCCGATACGCCGCTGAGCTACAGCTTGTCGAGTGACACCAGCGGCTTGCCTGCACTGAGTTCGGGCGGCGTCGCCCTGGTGTACAGCGTCGTAGGCAATACCCTCACCGCCAAGGCCGGTGTGGTCGACGTATTCACCTTCAGCCTCACCAGCGCCGGTGCGTACACCTTCACCCTGCTCAAGCCGCTGGACCATGCAGCCGGCAATGACGAAAACGATATCACCATCAACCTGGGCAGCTT
>NZ_PJQQ01000069.1:0-5723 GCF_002858665.1 Pseudomonas sp. FFUP_PS_473 | reverse complement strand
GCGTCCGCTTAAAAATACGCGGACACCATCGTCCTTAATGCTGGAGTTCGGAAGGTGAGTTGGCCGGACGGATACGAAGACTACGCCTATGGCATGGACCTGGACGTTGGTAAGTTGGTGTATGTATCACCCAGTGTGCGGTACTGCGGTAATGTAAGAAGCATGATGACCTACGAAGACTCGAAAGGCGAACTGCACATGGTTCGCTACCTGGTGAAGGGCGAGTGTGTTAATAGCCGTTAAGACTCATCAAGATGATCCCTGCGGCCACCGGATCATAGAAGCTCAATGCCGAACCGGCGCAGCAGTATGGCGAAGCCTCCGAAGCTGGCCATTGTGATGAGGATGCTGCTGATCAGTGTCGGCCAAAAGCCGAGCTTAGGTAGCAGCAATGGAAAAGCAATAAACATCGGTAGGGTCGGAAGCACGTACCAGAACGTGTACCAAGCATGGTTGGAGATCTTCTCCATGCTCTGGTTCTCTAAATAGAGCCAGACCAACGTCACGACCGTGACCAAGGGTAGGGCGGCGACCAAGCCGCCCAGCTTGTCGCTGCGTTTCGCCAGCTCTGACACGAGAATCACTATACCGGCAGTGAGTAGGTACTTCGTGATGATCCAGGCCATCGCTGAGCCTTCTGGAGGTTGTTGACGAGGGCAGGCGAAGCCATTCACCAACCCCCTTGAAGCGCTCCTGCCGTTTACGGCATCCCTCACCGCATTTTTTTTGCAACATCACCCTCAGCCAGGAGGGTGATGTGTTTGCATGGTGTTTACCGATCGGTCAGTGCGAGGGTGAGGGAACGCTCTCGTGGAAAGCTGCCCGCTCGATCTGGATGGTGCAGTGATGGATTTCGAATGCATCGCTGACAGCATCCACGACGGCCGCCAACACAGCATCCCCATCTGCAGAATCCCGAACCACTACGTGCGACGTCATCACGTTACTGCCACTGCTGACAGCCCACACGTGCAAGTCATGAACGTCCGTCACGCCATCTACTCCGAGGATGGTGGCCTCGATTGCCGTAACGTCGAGCCCCCTCGGGACACCCCCCATGAGGATCCCCAGGCTTTCGCGAAGCAACTGCCACGTCCGCGGCAGAACCCAAAGGCCGATCGCCACAGCGACAATCGTGTCGACCCAGGTCCAGCCGGTGAAGCGGATGATAAGTGCCGCGATGATTACGCCAAGCGAGCCGAGCATGTCGCTCCAAACTTCGAGGTAGGCTCCTTTGACGTTGAGGCTTTCGTTGCTCGCAGATGCCAGAAGGCGCATCGAAATTAGGTTGATGATCAGGCCGGCGATTGCGATCCACATCATCGCTCCGGTAGCGATCTCCGCCGGCATGAAGAAGCGCTGGTAGGCCTCATACAAGATGTACATCGCCACCAGGAAGAGCAGCACGGCGTTGAACGTCGAAGCCAGAATTTCCAGGCGCGCATAGCCGAAGGTTCTTTTCTGATCCGCCGGCCGCTTGGCTATCTGAAGTGCAATCAGTGAGATCGCCAAGGCGGCAGTATCTGTGAACATGTGAGATGCGTCCGACAGCAGCGCCAGGCTGCCGGTAATCCACGCACCGATCACTTCTGCAATCATGAAGCTGCCAGTCAAGCCGAGCGCCATGATTAGCTTCTTCTGATGCCCCTCGCGTACTGCAGCGCTGCCATGGTCATGATTTGAACCCACGTATTTCTCCTTGCGCAGGGTTGTGGTCTCGTTGGCCTTCCTGTCTACCTAGCCTTAGAGCGTCGCTTGGCCACAGTGACTGCAAAATCTTGCTCCTGCACTCAGCAGCGAGCCGCAGGCGGTGCAACCACTCGATAGCGGTGTTCCGCAGTTTAGACAAAAGCGTGCTGACGGATCGTTGGCCGTCCGGCACTGCCTGCAGCCCTGCAGATCTTTGATGGGGGCAGGAGTGGGAGGGCGCCCGCCGTCATACACCTGATTACCGCCGTCGCAGCCCTGCTGCCGGCCATGGCGATCATATTGCTCGGCCCCATGTCCCCCGCTGTGGTGCTTGCCTCCACCGTGGTTTCCACGGCCATGGTGCCCGCCCAGGATGTTTTTGAAAAAGCTCATGGTATTCGCCCCTCATTGATGGGTGACATATTAACGAGCAAAAGTTGAAAATAATATTCTGCTCGCGAGAAAGACTTGTAAGTTGAATTGAAAGTTCAAAATTAGCCTACGACAAAACGAAACCGTTTTGTTTGTGAAATTAAATTTATCTAGCTGAGCGGAGCATTGCTTTTGGTGGGTAGTATCCCCCTAATTTTGATCATAGCGTGATCAATGACAATCAAAACAGCAGTAATTGGATTTCTGTCAGCATTGTAATCCCGAGGTCATCGTGTCGTTATCAGGTCCCGGAAATAATGCGCTCAGCGAGATTCATTTCTCTTTTTATCCCTATGCCTCACACATACTAAGCGTCCCCAACGCCTAGGGGCCTAAGGCCTCTGACGCTCCGCACATTGCGCAATCGCTCAGCATCTGTCGACGGTTTGCCTTGTAGCTCCCGCTAACTCCATAGCTACCGCCATGGATAAGCAGCTTCCAGAGTTTGATAATGACACCTTCCAAATCCATTGTTCACACCCTGTTAAGCAAATGGATCTTTGCTATTCGCAATGCGCGGCAGAAAGGCATCAGTACTAATTTGCTAATCGGCCTGGTGACTTTTTGGTTACTGCTATTCGCGAACGCTGAGCTCTGGAACGTGCTCTGGAAGCTGGTATTCAAAACCGATGAAGTGAACTGGCAGCTAGCGGCTAGCCTCCCAGTCATAGTATTCGCATGGGTGTTTACCGTTCTGAGCTTGCTGTCATGGGGGCGGCTGGCCAAACCCATACTGTGCCTGGTACTGATCAGCGCGTCTTTTGCGAGTTACTTCATGAATGCCTACGGCATCGTGATCGATTACACAATGTTCACCAACGTTGTGGAGACCGACGTCGCTGAGGCAACCGAGCTGCTGAATTGGAAGCTCGGTCTTTGGGTCGCAATGGTTGGGGTGTTGCCCGTCTACCTGATTGCCCGGGTTCCCCTCCGGCGCAAGCCTTGGGCCAAAGCTTTGGTCAGCAGGTTCATTGCTCTGTCGCTCGCTCTGTTGACCTTATCTGGCATCGCGTTGAGTCAGTACCAGTCGTATGCCTCCTTGCTGCGCAACAATCGGGAGATCCGGCTGATTCTGGTACCTACCAACTTGTTTGCGGCTGGCCATGGGTACCTGAAGCGTCAGCTGGCCTCACCTAAAACGCTGACGGCCATTGGTACTGATGCGGTAGTTAATCGACAGGGTGCGGCTCGTAAACCCAGGCTGCTGGTACTGGCAGTAGGAGAGACCGCTCGCTCCGCCAACTTCTCCCTCAACGGCTACTCCCGTGAAACGAATCCGGAACTAGAAAAGCGAAATGTCATTAGCTTCACGAACGTGAGCTCCTGCGGTACCGCTACCGCGGTCTCGCTGCCATGCATGTTCCTGGACGTGGGTAAGGCCCAGTACAAAGATGGCTTGGCCAAGAGCCGAGAAGGGCTGCTCGACGTGCTTCAACGCGCTGGCATCAGTGTCATGTGGACTGACAACAACTCGGGGTGCAAAGGGGTCTGCGACAGGGTTCCCAACCACAAGGCTGCCTCTCACGCGGATTCCCAACTGTGCACCAGCGAGGAGTGTAAGGACGGGGTGCTGCTCACGGAGATGCAAGACTTCATCAAGCGCCAGGAAGGCGATGCTGTCCTGGTGCTCCACTACAAAGGCAGTCACGGCCCGGCCTACTACAAGCGCTACCCCTCGCAATTCAAGAAATTCGCACCGGTGTGCGAGACCAACGAGCTCGACAAATGTAAGCAGGAGGAGGTGGTCAATGCCTACGACAACTCAATCCTCTACACCGATTATGTGACTGCAAATCTCATCGATATCCTGGCGGCCAACACCAAGTTCGACACTGCGCTGATGTACGTTTCGGACCACGGCGAATCGCTGGGGGAGGGTGGGCTCTATCTACACGGGCTGCCTTACGCGATGGCTCCTGACGAGCAAACAAAGGTGCCGTTGGTACTTTGGATGTCTGACTCGCTCGCGAAGAGCGAAAAGGTCAACGTGGGTTGTTTGAAAGCTCAAACCACGTCACCGCTGAGCCACGACAACCTGTTCCACACCGTGCTCGGCATGATGAACGTCCAGACGTCTTCGTATCGCTCAGCGCTGGATTTCACTGCCCCTTGTAAGCCCTTTGTCGGAGGCTCTTATTCTGGCCTCTGAATGTTCGATGTGGACCGGATCATCGGCCAGGCGGTTCTGCACCAGCCTGCTTTGACAGCTGAGAGAAGCTGGACTAATTACATAGCTGCATTCAACAACCCAAGCGGAAAAGGAAGTTTTGCATGAGCATCAAGCCAGGCCCAAAGCGCACCAATGAAGATGGCACTCCGGACAAAAGGCAGCGAGTCACCCCTGAAAAGCAGAAGGACCATCCGGACCTGAAACCCCACAAGCACAAAAAGGGGGAGTAAGAAAAAAGCAGCTCTCGGGAGCTGCTTTTTTTTTGGGGCTGTGTGCAAACCCTCCCGACCGTCTCGCTGATCAATCGGACCGCGTCGTGAGTCTTCCGCTTGGCTTGATGGATTCTGAAGCTACCTCCGGATCGGTTATCCCTTCAGTGCGGACGACGAGACTGATATCCCAGAGCGTTGAGCTGATACTCGCTGACAGCCCGAAATTGTGATTCTGCGATTTGACGCAGGCGCTCAACCTCTTCGGCAGATGAGCCAGAAGCCTGCGCCTCGTGGTATTGCTTCATCGCATCCACTGCGTCGGTATACATGGGGTGGTCGGGGAGAAGAGCTGGTATCTTTTTCGTCATGTAGCGGCAGGTCCTCACTGGATAGTCGACGGTGGTTTACCTGCTTTGAGGAGCTGAAAATCAATGACCGCCTGATAGAGCGAATCTGCCAATAGGTGAAGACGCTGTACCTCAAGGTCTGGCAATCCAGCAGCCTCCGCTTCGTGGGCCTGTCGGATAGCTTCAAGCGCTTGCCTCATCAGTGGCTCACCAGCCTCGACCATTCCAATGAATGTGCGCTTCACAACATTTTGCTCCATTCAGCTGAAGATGAATTATAGGACACCGCGGCGTGGCAAGGCCCCGAGCAGCACAGGTGTTCGACGTCCGGCTGAACGAACCAATGAGGAGCGCGCTGGCCTGGGGAGTGGCCAGGGCGCGTGTCATAGCTACGTTGTAAACCACTTTTTTCACTGTAAACCACTGTGGTTTACAGTGAAAAAAAGTGGTTTACAGCAGGCCTCCTCAGGCCTGAGTCAGCTCCAGCAGATCGCCCAGTTCCTCCCGGGCCATCTTCACTCTATCCATTCTGCGATAAGGATGATCAACCGGCATCCGGATAAGAGATTCGAACCAAGCCGAATCGAATTTGATGACTTCCTTGTGAATGTGCTCAAGCTCACCTCCGCGAGGCTGTGACACTACAAACTCCATGCTTTCAACCAAGCCAGACGCTTCACTGTCTTTGACGATTCGATGGCGGATGAAACTCATTTTGAGATCAAAATATGCCGCCTTCGAACCAGGCACCTTCTTCGATTCCAGCCGACCAGTGCTGCTGATTGAATCGCCCCTAGTTTCGTAGACACCTCCAAGCCTCATAATGAGGCCCAAATAGGAGGTGCCATGAGTCGTCAGCGTTACCCCGAAGAA
>NZ_PJQQ01000068.1:0-6314 GCF_002858665.1 Pseudomonas sp. FFUP_PS_473 | reverse complement strand
GGTACTCAGGTGACTGTATTGGGTAGACATGGCAACACCTTACATCAGGTGTTGCACTTGCTCCTTGAGGCCGCCGTCAAGAGCTACAACCTATCACGAGGCCTTGTCGTTGGCGGTGCGTGTATTGGAGTGCTGCCCGACTACAGCCGAAAACTGGAGAGAAATATCCTACCCGTGCCGGGTTTCCTGGACGACCTGGAGGAGAAAGATGTCTATCTTGTTATCAAAACGAAGCTTGTCCGCAATCCGCAGGTTTTGGAAATTCGAAGATTGATCAAGAAGAGCTTCTTTGATAAGAAGGACTGGCTTGTTCGGTAACAGTTTTGTTAGGTTTCAAACTCCTCCGTTAACACTACAGAAACACAACTGTCATATTCGCTTGCAACCTAGTCAGAGTGCTTAGAACAAAGGCATCTTGTTACAGCGGGTGACAACCGTGGCCTGCTCCCATCTGCAAGATAAATTTAGGCCGGCGCAGGGCGAAATATAACGTCGGTAGCTAAGCACTTAACATACGAGAGGCAAGCAATGATCCGTTCTTCGAACATGCGGGAAAAGCTGTTGGCTGCCGCAATAATAGGCACATTTTCCTCGCAAGCATTCTCCGGAACAGTAACCACTGACGGAGCTGACATCGTTCTGAAGACCAAGGGCGGTCTTGAAGTATCGACTTCTGACAAGGAATTCAGTTTCAAACTGGGCGGCCGAGTTCAGGCCGACTACGGCCGTTTCGATGGTGTCTTCACCAAGAATGGCGATACCGCTGACGCAGGCTACTTCCGTCGCGCCTACCTTGAGCTCGGTGGCGTGCTGTACCGCGACTGGAAGTATCAGCTCAACTACGACCTTTCCCGCAACACGGGCAACGACTCCGACGGCTACTTCGACGAAGCCAGCCTGACCTACACGGGTTTCAAGCCGGTGCAACTGCGCTTTGGCCGTTTCTACACCGACTTCGGTCTTGAGAAAGCCACCAGTTCGAAGTGGACCACCGCCATGGAGCGGAACCTCTCGTACGACCTGGCGGACTGGATCAACGACAACGCCGGCATGGGTGTTCAAGCCACCAGCACCATCGCTGACATGGCTTATGTTTCCGGTAGCGTTTTCAGCGAAACCAATAACAACTCGGATGGCGACAGCACCAAGCGCTACAACGTACGTGGCGTGTTCGCACCGCTGCACAGTGATGGCAACGTCCTGCACGTCGGTGCTCAGTACGCTTACCGCGACCTCAAAAACAGTGCGGTCGATACCCGGATTCGTTCGCGTCTGGGCGTCCGCGGTGTAGATACCAATGGCGGCGGCGATGCCGGCACCAACGGCAACCGCATGCTGTTTGGCGGTGCTGCTGCACAAGATGGCCTGTGGAAGGACGACTCGGTCTGGGGTCTCGAAGGTGCCTGGGCCACCGGCCCGTTCTCGGTTCAAGCGGAATACCTTCGCCGCAAGCTGAAAGCTGACCAGGCCAACAACGACATGAAGGCCTCCGGTTACTACGCCCAGATGGCTTACACCCTGACCGGCGAGCCGCGTATCTACAAGCTCGATGGTGCCAAGTTCGACACTATCAAACCAGAGAACAAGGAACTGGGGGCCTGGGAAGTCTTCTACCGCTTTGACGATATCAAGGTCGAAGACGGCAACCTGGTCACCGCGGCGGACCAATCGAACGAGCGCAAGGCCAAGAGCCACACGGTGGGTGTGAACTGGTACGTCAACGAGGCGGTGAAAGTCAGTGCCAACTACATCAACGTGCGCACCGACAACAACGAGAACACCGTGGGCGACGACAGCGGCAATGCCATCGTGACCCGCCTGCAATACGTCTTCTGATCCCTCTCATCAGTCTGACGTGAGAAAGCCGGAAGCGCTCAACGTGCTTCCGGCTTTCCTGTTTCTGGAGGTGATCAAGCATGGAGCGCCCTCCTCCTACCTGCTTTCGCTTACCGATGACCGCTCTTGCCAAAGCTCGGCGAATCTGATGTGATTGCCGCGTCGGGCTTTGCATGGTGGCCGTGCAAGCAAATCAAACCTGACTCCTATTCATGATTGAACCTGATTCGACGTCCAGCTTCGCGTCTAACGGCCCTACAAGCGCAGCTACCCCAACGTCGCTCATTAGGGGATAGTCATGTCTGCAAAAAAGCTGCTTCAACCTCTCGCTGCTCAGCTGCACGCCTCGTTCTCGGCTTCTGGCCGCCCGTACTCTCATCTGCACCTCCACCAGCTGTTCCACGCGGCCATCGGCTCCGTTGCACCGCAAGTTGCCATCCAAGACAAGCTGCCAATTCAGGTCTGTCGTGACAACGAGACACGGCAGTACAACCTCTACGCGGCGGTCGAGCGGGCGAAAACGTGCTTAGGATTGACCGATCTTCAAGCAGTCGGTGTGGCTGAAGAAGTCATTGAGGTGCTACGAACTGCGGGAATCGGCGTGAACCAGGTTCGCCTGCTCCTTGACCCCTCCTTCAGCTCGAAGACTCGCAAAAAGGCCTTCAAGGCTCTCTGCAAGAACCTGGATCTGAACGAGCTAGGCGATCGCTTCGTCCCCAAGACTGCCACGTTGGCCATCGCTGCTGGTATTGCGCCGCCTCCCAAAATGTCGTGGAAGGATCGCTTCGCCCTGGCTGCAAATTCCCCCATGCGGGGGCCAAGCGAGCTCATCAGCATGGTCAACCGGGATGAGTGTTATCTGTGGGTATTCCCACCGACTGACCATCATGCGACGGCTCCAGCGACGCATGACCGTTTCTTTGGTGAAAAGACCCACCCGAGCGCAGAAATGGGCATGGGGTTCAGCATCATCGATTCCGGCTGGACCCGCCCCAAGTACCCGCTATCCAGGCAGTCACAAGAGACCTTCATCCAGTATTCGCTTTCTGCGCCGATGTGGTCCTGGCGCGCACAAAGTGACACCTGGCGCCTGGGAAACATCCTGCGTTCAAGAATCCTTGACGGGGCTCCTTGGCATAACGAGCCTCTGAGTGACGTGCTTCCGAGCGGCCTTAAATCCCTGCCCCGGATCTATGGGTGCGAAACCTGCCGAACGCTGTTCATTGAGAATCACAGCGACTACCCGGATGTACCCACTCAGTGCCAATGCGGTGAGGCGAGCAGCACGGGTGACCAAAACGAGTCATCTGCTCTCAATAGCTGATTTTCCTTACGGTGGCGGGCTGAGCCCCCCGTTAGGGATTGGCTATGGGAGCGGGATTCGCTCACCCCAAACCTGAAGGCGCCGCCACCTAACCGAGCGATATGAGCTGAATGCTCGCGGAGTAGATATGCAAAAGAGTAAAAACAAACAGGACACCCTGGCGGCGATCAATGCGCTTGTCGAGATTGCGTATGATCAGGGATTTGCGGACGGACACGGAGTCGGCAATCAAGTCGGTTTCGTAGCCGGTGTCATGAGCCTCAAAGCTGCATTGGCCTGCGGCTTACGGCATGGCTCACCTGAGTGCGGAAAGGCCCTTGAAAGCCTCAAGCGCATCGGGATCGACGAGTGAGAGAAAAGTACGGGTCGTGCGCTGATCGCGCACGACCCGTACTTCTACTTCAGGTCATTTCCCTGCTTAGCTTCATGATTGAAGCTCAGGGATCAGGTGCTTCTGCGGTAGGCCAACAGGCGCAAGGCGTTGAAGACGACCAACAGTGTGGAGCCCTCATGGATCGCAACAGCGGCACCAATGCTCAAGCCCATGATGGTGGACGGAACCAGGATGGCCACAATCCCCAAGCTGACGAACAGATTCTGGTGGATGATCGATCGCGTGTGACGGCTCAGCCCCACCGCAAATGGGAGTTGCCTGATGTCGTCAGCCATAAGCGCGATATCAGCCGTTTCCAGGGCAACATCAGATCCAGCAGCCCCCATTGCGATACCAACGCTCGAACTGGCCATGGCAGGGGCATCATTGACGCCGTCACCCACCATGGCCACCTTGGCGCTAAGGCGCAGGTTTTTGATGGCCTTGACCTTGTCTTCCGGCATCAGGTCTCCCCACGCTTCATCTAAGCCAACTTGTTTGGCTACAGCCTCTGCAACGCGGTTGTGGTCTCCAGAAATCATGACCATGCGTTCGATGCCCATCTCTCTAAGCTTCTGGAGTGCCTCTTTGGCCCCCTCCCGGGGTGTGTCCAATAGCCCGATAGCGCCCAGATCCTTGTCAGCACGCCGTACCACCATGGTGGTACGGCCTGACTGACGTAGACGCTCCGCAGCCTCCAGGGCTGCCTTGCTGAGTGCGGGAATACCATTGGTACCGAACATCTCGACCTTGCCAATCCAGACGAACTGCCCATCAAGCTCAGCACGCACGCCGCGGCCAATCATGTTGCTCATGTTCTTGGCTTGGAATCGGCGCCGTGTGCCAATCATCTCTTCACCGTCACGCACAATTGCCGCAGCCAGCGGATGGTCGCTCATCGACTCCACAGCGATGGCGACGTTTAGCAGATCCTCGATCTGCGTGCCGCCTATGGGTATTACATCGGTGATACGTGGGCGCCCTTCGGTCAGGGTACCGGTCTTGTCGAATGCCATGGCATTCAATGATCCAAGCTCTTCAAGTGGCGCACCGCCCTTGATCAGCACGCCACCTCGGGCTGCCCTGGCGATGCCAGAGAGAATGGCGCTTGGTGTAGCGATCGCGAGCGCGCAGGGGCTGGCTGCAACCAGTACGGCCATCGCCCGGTAGAACGAGTCACGGAACGGCTCGTCAAGGAAAATGCCGGCAAATAGCAGCCCGACTACCAGCAGTAAAACCAACGGGACGAATATGCGTTGGAAGCGGTCCGTGAATCGCTGGGTCGGTGACTTCCTGACTTCGGCTTCACTGACCATCTTGATGACCCGCGCCAAGGTACTCTCCGTAGAGCGCCGTGTTACCTCAAACTCGATGAGCGTTTCGCCATTGATGGTACCGGCGAAGACTTTCGAGGCTGCATCCACTGCATCTGGCTTGCTGCGTGCGAGTTCGGCATCAGGAACAGGTTGCTTGTCCACGGGGACGCTCTCACCGGTTACTGGCGCCTGGTTGATACTTGAGGAGCCTACGACTACAAAACCATCGGCCGGCAGGCGGTCATTGGGGCGCACGATGACAACGTCACCGGGAACCAGCAGCTCCACGGGCATCTCCACCGTGCCATTTGCTCTGCGTACGATCGCGGTGGCTGGTGCGAGCTTGGACAGTGCCTCAATCGCTTTCTTGGCCCGCCCCATCGCGTAGCTTTCAAGGGAATGCCCCAGACTGAACAGGAACAGCAGCAGAGCCCCCTCCGCCCAGGCGCCGATGCTCGCGGCACCGACTGCGGCGAGAAGCATCAGCGAGTCGATCTCGAAGCGTTTCTGACGGATGTTGGTAACCGCTTCCTTAGTGGTGAACCATCCACCGAACACGTAGGCCGACACGTACAGAATCAGAGGCAGACGATCAATCAGGCCAAGTTTTCCTGCGAGAGCTCCGGCACCCAGGAGAGCACCACAGATCAGCGCGAAAATCAGCTCTGTGTTCATTCCAAAAATGCCGCCATGCTCATGGCTATGACCTTCATGCCCGGCTTGGTCATCAGGGCGTTCAAGCAAACTCTTCATAACTCGTCCCTTCTGGGGTCAAGGCTTCCAATTGCCCTCTGCAGTTGGGGAGCCGTCTCTGTTGGTTGGCTAAGATCTATTGCACGGTTTGCCCGAGCCCAGGCGTTAACATTTCGAAGCTATGGGGTATCGGGCGTAATAAAAAATGCCAGGCACTGCCTGGCATTTATGAATTCTCTAATTGTTCTGTTCAAATCGTTTACTACTTGTTGTTGATGCATTGCGAATACGTCGAGTAACGAACAGTCTTGAGCGTGCCCTGGGAGTCCTCGAAGGTCATCAACCGTGGATAGACCTGGCAGGTACGGGGGTCCTGCGACTGACGTACGAATTTCGCAACGTCTATCTTCATGCCATATTTGTAATCCTGAATCTCTGGCATTGGCTTGCCATTTTTCTCCGCGTACTTGGCCACTGCGGTCTGGTGTTCCTTGGTGTATTGAAGCTGCTTGCTCTCGGAGAAAGTGTTGGCCTGCGAAGCCACCGAGAAAACAACAAGTGCAGCAGCGATAATTAGCTTTTTCATAAAACCCTCTCAATTTCAAAACTTCTCGGGCGTAACCTTAGCAATGCATAGGCATCACCGGCATGACGAGAAACTTACAATTTTGAAAGGTAAGTGCATCTACTTCACTTTAATCGAGTAGGAGGCGAGTTCACACCCGCCGTCCTCTCACACCACCGTGCGTACGGTTCCGTACACGGCGGTTCA
>NZ_PJQQ01000067.1:0-6599 GCF_002858665.1 Pseudomonas sp. FFUP_PS_473 | reverse complement strand
ACCCCACCGACGCCATCGCAGGCAAGCCAGCTCCAACAGAGCCCGCGCAAGCTGTAGGAGCGGGTCTTGCCCGCGATACAAACGCCGCGTACTCGCTGACACCCCGCCGAGGCCATCGCAGGCAAATCTGCTTCAACAGCGCCCGCGCCAGCTTTGGTGACGTCTGTAGGTTACTGACGCACCCTCAAGCTCCGCCACAATCCCACCACCATCACCACACTGACCGCTGCCCAGATCCACGCCTGCTGGTTGCCCAGGCCCTCACGGAACAGTTGCGGCGCGATACCGGCCCCGATGATAAACGTCAGCACGCCGACCTCCGCCCGTGGCGCACGTACCGGCCGCAGGGCATAGATCAGTGCTGGCAACACCAATGCCGCACTCGGAAAGCTGCGGTAACGCGGGTCAAACACCAGCGCCAGCATGCTTACCGCTGCCGCAAAGCCTGCCGCTACCAGCCACCATCCCGCCCGGGCCTCCAGCCAGTTGAAGGCGCGATCGCGCCAGCCTTCACGTGTCGCCAGTGCCAAGGCCGCATGGGCCAGCACCAGCAGGTTCAGGCCGACCAACAGGCCCGCCCACAACCACTCACCGGCAAACCGGCTGTTGATTCGCGCAAGCTCACCCCACAGCCCGATGCTGGCGGCACCGGTTGCTGCCAGCAACGGCAGCAGCAAGGCCGAGCGGGTGCCGCGCACCGGGCCGGCAAGCCACAGCGTGATCAGGAACAGTACGCCACCGAAGCCCAGCCACTGCGGCCAGAGCGGCAGGTTCGACACCGGCCCTTCAAGCACGCCCTTGTCCTGACGGTCTGCGTCATATAGCCCCCAGTAACCGCCGACGGCACCTTCGCTGGCGCGTTTCCACGGCTGGTCAAAGGCTTCGATCAGGTTGTAATGCCAGCCCTGCTGCTCGGCCATGGCCACGAAACCACGAATGAAGCGTGCCTCGTTGACCCGGCTGGGCAGGGCGGTTTCGCGCTGGCGACCTTCGCTGGGCCAGCCCGTTTCACCAATCAGGATATCCTTGGGCGCGAAGCGGTTGCCGAACACCTGGCGGATCTCGCCGACATGGGCGAGGGCGTCGTCGATTCGCTTCGGATCGTCTTCCCAGTAGGGCAGCAGGTGGATGGTCAGAAAGTCCACCTCCGGGGCAATCTCAGGATGTTTCAACCAGAACTCCCAGACATCGGCATAGGTCACCGGCACGCTGACCTGGCTTTTCACCCGGGCGATCAGGCCGGCCAGTTGCGGGCCGGTCACTTCCTTGCGCAGCAGCGCCTCATTGCCGACGATCACCGCACGAACGACGTCCTTGTTGGCATTGGCCGAGGCAATCAGTGCCTGGATTTCCTTCTCGGTGTCTACCGGGTTGCTGTTGATCCAGGCACCCAGCATTACCTTCAGGCCGTGCTTGCGTGCCAGTTCAGGGATCGCCTCAAGGCCGGTCATTGAGTAGGTGCGAATGCACTCGAAACGTTTGGCCAGCAATGCCAGGTCGGCATCCATGCGCGCCGGGCGCAGTTGGAAAGGCTGGTCGAACGGGGACTGGTCTTTATCGAACGGCGTATAGGACGCGCATTGGAGTTTGTGCGTGGCACTGGCGGCGTCGGGCAGTACCACCGGTTTCCCCAGTCCGTACCAAAGCCCGGCAAGGGCAAACAGGCCGAGCAGGCAGGCGAACAGGTAAGGCAGCACGGGGAAGCGGGCGGTAGAGGACATTAATCGACGCCGTCTGGTAACAAAGCCGCCAATAGTACCTGCAAACGCCGCCCGCTAAAGCCTTGGCATGCAAAGTTCGGGCATAACCGGCAGCCGTTCGAACCACGCCCCGGCCTGCTGGCCTGATGATGTCGTTTCTCGGTGTCTTGAGGTCGCTGCCAGAGCAGGTTCCCGAGACGTGTCGGTTGATGATGCCTTGCATCAGTACTCCGCTGATGCTTCGGCTGTCCTGGTAAGTGGGCGTGACGGGGGCGCCATGCACCAAAACAACGTGACGATGCTCGACCATCGTCGGGCGCTGCACTTTCCGTGAAGTAACGAGGGGAAGCTTTGATGAAAATGCGACGACTCCTGGGGGCGGCCTCCGCCCTGGTACTGGCAATGGGCGCCACGCAGGCGATGGCCAAGGAAGTGAGCATCGGCTACGTCGATGGCTGGTCGGACAGCGTCGCGACGACGTTTGTCGCGGCACAAGTGATCAAGGAAAAACTCGGCTATGACGTCAAGCTGATGCCCGTTGCGACCGGCATCATGTGGCAAGGCGTCGCCACCGGCAAACTGGACGCCATGCTCTCCGCCTGGCTGCCAGTCACCCACGGCGAGTACTGGAGCAAAAACAAAGACAACGTGGTCGATTACGGCCCTAACTTCAAGGACGCCAAGATCGGCCTGATCGTGCCGGAGTACGTCAAGGCTGTTTCGCTGGCCGATTTGAAGACTGACGACAGTTTCAAGAAAAAGATTGTAGGTATCGATGCCGGCTCCGGCGTGATGCTCAAGACCGATCAAGCGATCAAGGACTACGACCTGACCGGCTACAAGCTGCAAGCCAGTTCTGGTGCGGCGATGACGGCTGAGCTGGGGCGTGCCTATGCCAAGCAGCAGTCGATTGCGGTCACCGGCTGGGTACCGCACTGGATGTTCGCCAAGTGGAAACTGCGCTTCCTTGAAGACCCAAAAGGGGTGTACGGCGCTGCTGAAACCGTCAACAGCATTGGCAGCAAAGAGCTGGCGACCAAGGCGCCAGAAGTCGCCACGTTCCTGAAAAAGTTCTCTTGGCAGTCGAAAGACGAAATCGGCGAGGTCATGCTTGCGATTCAGGAGGGCGCCAAGCCTGAGGCCGCCGCCAAGGATTGGGTTGCCAAGCACCCTGAGCGCGTCGCGGAGTGGACCGCCAAGTAACGGCTTCAAGCCCTTTTTTCGGGGCTCCAGGGCTGCATGAATCGTTGCGATCATGCAGCCCTTTGCATTTCTGGCTGTTACAGAAACTGCAAAAGAGTTTTACATCTAAGACTAAGGTCGTCTGGAGTGAGTCCCAAGGCAGCATAAAGTAGCGGTGAGTTCTTTCTACTCTGTGCTGCGAGGACAAAAACAATGAACGACAGCATTTACCTCTCGATACAAAACAGCCCGCGGTTCAAGGAGCTGGTTTCGAAACGGGAGCGGTTCGCCATGATTCTATCGGCGATCATGCTTGGGCTTTACACTGGCTTCATCCTGCTTATCGCTTATGGTCCCCAGATTCTGGGCACCAAGATCAGCCCTGAGAGTTCGATTACGTGGGGCATTCCTGTGGGTGTCGGCATTATTGTGGCGGCCTTCATTCTCACTGGGATCTACGTACGTCGCGCGAACGGTGAGTTCGACGACCTGAACAACGCGATTCTCAAGGAGGCTCAGCAATGATCCGGCGTGTACTGGCAACACTGGCCTTCGGCGTATTCGCGCCGGCCGTCTGGGCGGGAGAAGCCCTGACCGGTGAGGTCCACAAACAACCCCTGAACATCTCTGCCATTGTGATGTTCGTGGTTTTCGTTGGCGCCACCCTGTGCATTACCTACTGGGCATCCAAGCGCAACAACTCGGCAGCGGATTACTATGCTGCGGGTGGTCGTATCACGGGCTTCCAGAACGGTCTGGCAATCGCCGGTGACTACATGTCCGCGGCGTCCTTCCTGGGTATTTCCGCACTGGTGTACACCTCTGGCTACGATGGCCTGATCTACTCGATCGGCTTCCTGGTCGGCTGGCCAATCATTCTGTTCCTGATCGCTGAGCGGTTGCGTAACCTGGGCAAATACACCTTTGCCGACGTCGCTTCCTATCGCCTGAAGCAGAAGGAAATCCGCACCCTGTCGGCCTCCGGCTCGCTGGTGGTGGTAGCGTTCTACCTGATCGCTCAGATGGTGGGTGCAGGTAAACTGATCCAACTGCTGTTCGGCCTGGACTACCACGTTGCGGTGATCCTGGTGGGCATCCTGATGGCGCTGTACGTGTTGTTCGGCGGCATGCTGGCGACCACCTGGGTACAGATCATCAAGGCTGTACTGCTGCTGTCCGGTGCGAGCTTCATGGCACTGATGGTCATGAAACACGTCAACTTCGACTTCAACATGCTGTTCTCCGAGTCGATCAGCGTTCACCCTAAAGGTGAAGCGATCATGAGCCCGGGTGGCCTCGTGAAAGACCCGATCTCGGCGTTCTCGCTGGGCCTGGCACTGATGTTCGGTACCGCTGGCCTGCCGCACATCCTGATGCGCTTCTTCACTGTGAGCGACGCCAAGGAAGCGCGTAAGAGCGTGCTGTATGCAACGGGCTTCATCGGCTACTTCTACATCCTGACCTTCATCATCGGCTTCGGCGCGATCCTGCTGGTCAGCACCAACCCGGACTTCAAGGACGCGGCTGGCGCGCTGTTGGGCGGTAACAACATGGCAGCTATCCACCTGGCCAAAGCGGTGGGCGGCAGCATCTTCCTCGGCTTCATCTCGGCGGTGGCGTTCGCGACCATCCTGGCTGTGGTTGCAGGCCTGACCCTGGCCGGTGCCTCGGCAGTGTCCCACGACCTGTATGCCAGCGTGTTCCGTAAAGGCCGCGCCAACGAGAAGGACGAGATCCGCGTTTCGAAGATCACCACGATCGCTCTGGCGGTACTGGCAATCTTCCTGGGCATCCTGTTCGAGAAGCAGAACATCGCGTTCATGGTAGGCCTGGCGTTCTCCATCGCTGCCAGCTGCAACTTCCCGGTACTGCTGCTGTCGATGTACTGGAAGAAACTGACTACCCGTGGCGCCATGATCGGCGGCTGGATGGGCCTGGTCAGCGCAGTAGGCCTGATGGTTCTCGGCCCAACCATTTGGGTACAGATCCTCGGTCACGAGAAAGCCATCTACCCGTACGAGTATCCAGCGCTGTTCTCGATGCTGATTGCCTTCGTCGGTATCTGGTTCTTCTCGATCACCGACAAGTCCAAAGCAGCTGATGAAGAACGTGCACTGTTCTACCCGCAGTTCGTTCGTTCGCAAACCGGCCTGGGCGCCAGCGGTGCGGTATCGCACTAAGACGCTGAGCGGTTAAGCCACAGAAAAATGCCAGTCGATTGACTGGCATTTTTTTTGGGGCTTTTGCGTCGCAGGTGCTGGTTTCAAGTCTCCAGCCCTACGGTGCTTTCAGGTCACGCCGTTCATTTTGCCTGCGCCATTCAGCAACCTGATGAAGGATGGGGCCGGCCCATGCCTTCGCTACACTCGCCGAACGTATCCATGGTGAACGAGGCATCCGTCTATGCAAAACCGCATGATGATCACTGGCGCCGGCTCGGGGCTGGGCCGGGAAATTGCGTTGCGTTGGGCGCGTGAGGGCTGGCAACTGGCACTTGCCGATGTCAATGAGGCCGGCTTGCGGGACACTCTGGCCCTGGTGCGTGAGGCCGGTGGAACAGGCTTTACCCAGCGCTGCGACGTGCGCGACTACAGCCAGCTGACAGCATTGGCGCAGGCCTGCGAAGAGCATTTCGGTGGCGTTGATGTCGTCGTCAACAATGCCGGCGTTGCCTCTGGCGGCTTTTTCGCCGAGTTGTCGCTGGAGGACTGGGATTGGCAACTGGCAATCAACCTGATGGGCGTGGTCAAGGGCTGCAAGGCGTTCTTGCCCCTGCTGACCCGCAGCAAGGGGCGGATCATCAATATTGCGTCCATGGCGGCCTTGATGCAGGCCCCTGCCATGAGTAACTACAACGTGGCCAAGGCGGGCGTGGTGGCCCTGTCGGAAAGCCTGCTGGTGGAGTTGCGCCAACAGGAGGTCGCTGTGCACGTGGTGTGCCCCTCGTACTTCCAGACCAACCTGCTGGACTCGTTCCGTGGCCCGACGCCAGCAATGAAAGCGCAAGTGGGCAAGTTGCTGGAAAGCTCGCCGATTACGGCGAGTGACATCGCCGACTATATCTTCCAGCGCGTCGCGCAAGGCGAATTCATGATCCTCCCTCACGAACAAGGTCGCCAGGCCTGGCAACTCAAGCAGCAAAATCCTCAGGCGCTGTATGACGAGATGGCCACAATGGCCGAGAAAATGTGCGGCAAGGCTCGCTCGACGCAGGCTTGAGCGTTCGCCTCAGGTATTCTGGGCGCCTTTGCTGAACAACCCAAGGTGCCCTGGCGTGATCAATTACTTCTGGTTCTTCCTTGCTGCAGTCTTCGAGATTGGTGGCTGTTATGCCTTCTATCTCTGGCTACGACTGGGCAAGAGCGCGTGGTGGATCGCGCCAGCGTTGTTCAGCCTGACCCTGTTTGGGCTGATCCTGACCCGGGTCGAGGCGGCCTATGCCGGTCGGGCATACGCGGCTTATGGCGGTATTTACATTGTCACCTCGTTGATCTGGCTGGCAGTCATCGAACGCGCCAGGCCGTTGAGCACTGACTGGATGGGCGCGCTGCTGTGTGTGCTGGGCGCCACCCTCATTGTGTTGGGGCCGCGTTTTCACAGCGCCTGAAAGCCTCTTTTTTAAGTTTATTTGTAGGGAAAATCTTATATGGACGCCTCCCGGAGCTCAATAGGTAGCCATGCTGGCGCGTAGGTAGGAGCAGTCTTATATCCGGCCTG
>NZ_PJQQ01000066.1:0-6768 GCF_002858665.1 Pseudomonas sp. FFUP_PS_473 | reverse complement strand
CGCTGGTTTTGGCAGTAGTGGCCTCGGTTACAGCCAGGTCCGCAGCAGTCTTGGCTGAGTTGGCGGTGTCCAGAGCCAACTGAGCGCTGGCTTTGTCAGCAGTGGCATTGCCTACAACCAGGTCCGCAGCAGTCTTGGCTGAGTTGGCGGTGTCCAGATCCGACTCTGCGGTGGTTTTGGCAATGTATGCCTTGTCCACTGCAGCTTGTGCCTGGTTGACAACAAGGCCTAGTGTCACAGAATCGGAAATAACGTCGACAGCATTACCCAGGTTGGTCGACTGGAAGGAATCGTCGGTGTACGAGTTTTTTTCGTTGAAGGTCAGGCTATCAATCGAACCCTTCAGGCCGCTGTTGCCAGGGGTAGCGTCGAGTGTCAGGCCTTGCTTGCTGGTCAGTGTGAAAGACTCGCTATGCGAGGCACTGATTGCCTGGTCATTCACACTTCCATCGCTGGTGAGCTTATCGTTGACCTTGTTCGTCACCGATTTGATCGTGCTGGACGACAGATTGCCATCCACATAAGTGGCTTGACCAACGAAAGCTGTACTTTCGGATAGAGTTTCGGCTGTGGTGGCGCCTTGTACTGCTTGCCCCGCGTTAATCTTGTAACCCGATTCCGAGCTATTTTGGCTTTCGCTACTGGTGAAGTTACCAACGGTCAGGTTGCCTGGTTTAGTCAGGTCAACGGAAACTTTAGCCGAGAGGTTTTCTACATAGGTCTCGGTACCCAGGAACACTGGGCCTTTTTCGGTCGCCGTGGTATTGGAGCTGACCACCAAGCCGGTAACATTGCCGGAAGCCAGTTTGCTGTCCAAGCCGGTGCCGGTCAGCGAAACCTTGTTGGTACCGTTGGTGGTTTCGTCCTCACCGGTCACTGCGTTTTTGAGGGTTTGGTTCAGCGTGACATTTTTCGCGGTGTCGGTGAGCTTGTTGGTAATACCTGCTACCGGAAGCGCCTGATCGAGGTTACTGATCTGATTCACCGCACCCTGAACAGCGTTCTGGACTTCATTGGTGACTACAACGGCATCGGCAATCTGCGAATACAGTTTTTCGACTAGTTGGGTTGTATTGCCGGTCTTGATTACAGCCATTTATTAATAACTCCATGTTTAGCGGTGGGTGCATCGATAATCGTTATTTGGAATGCAATTTCAACGCAGTGTTTCGAGTTTAAGAGCAAATTAAATATTTGAATCTTCAATATTGCTAATATAAACTGTGTCCTTGTAATCATCATACTGGCCAACTCAACCGATCTAGTGAAGACTTGTTTTCAACAATGTACGCGCCTGCGGCCTTTCAAGTGGTTTTTTGAAGACGCGCAGCAGCCCGCAAACAGCCATAATTGACGTTTGTTTCGCAGGGAACAGAGTTGATTTCGGCGGTTGCAATTTCAGTATCCATCCATGATGGCACAATGACTTCCTTTTTTGATCATACCAGCTTGCTAGGGGAAAAAAATCCCTATGCAAAAAAACTCTTCATTTCCTCGCCTTGACAAGGTGCGCATACTCCGACGGAACCACTAGATTTTTGCAGATGATTGTTGCCGTAAGAAGTACGTCTAGCTTTGGCTTTCCGCGTGTTTCATGGAGTGAAGGCGTCGCTGGGCAGCGCAAGATCTGTTGCGTCAGATGCGCAGTCTTGTGTGTCGAAATATTTCATGGCGTTCACGTCTGACCTTGATCTGAGCCTCTAGGCCAAGGGGGAGTGGCGCTCGACCGTCTTGCGAACTCCGAAAACATTAGTCACGGTGTGGCAAGCGCTCGGTGTCTTGTGATGAACGCTCGCTCAGAGTGCGGCTGGAGGACTATTTAGATCGCTTCACACATGCGCTGTTCTGTCTTACGACATCTCACTACAAGGCCCGGCCCGCACTGTTCATGATCTTCGATGGCACGTCCAGCAGGTCATCTTGGCAAGCTCCTCTTCATCTTGACCGGCCTGACCTCATGAAGGAATTTCTCCTGGAAGCAAAGCCAAACGCAGAAAAACGGACCCACACAGCCAATGCTAATCACCATGCGATCGAAAAGGCGCTGAAGGTCGCTCAACAGCAGCTGCAAGATTTACAAAGCGAGTTGCTGACTATGAATGAGCAAAAAGAGCATACTCAATACGAAATACGAAATACGAAATACGAAATACGAAATACGAAATACGAAATACGCAGCCTGAACCTTGCAAAATAAGCTCTGAGAGATTTTTAACCCTCAGCACAGGCCAACCGTGGCTACGGCTGAAACGATAAAGAGGTTGAACATGTTTCCCAAGCTGAAAAACTTTACTAAGGCCTTTTCCGCTGAGTTTTCCAAGGCAGCCAAAGCAGCCCCGGCCATGTATTTTGCGCCACTGACCGGAGCTATAAAGGCTGTACGAGAGCAAATGCAAAAAAGCCTCTGACCTACAACTGAAATCAGTCGCGCACCATTGGTAGTGGCCAGTTTTAACAAACCGAAAAAGTCTTGACGTCTACATGACGAGGCCAGACCTCGCACATTTGATAAATGTAGGCGCTCCGCAGACAAGGAAAGTTTCGCGGTCAAGGGGTTTAGCAACCGCGGCGATTGTCGGGTTAACGATGGGCTCGCCATGATCCGATGGCCGCTCAGGGAGCGCCGGTAAGGCTATAAACGAACGCGTTCCACTTCATCAAGACTGATCTCGTCTCGACGCCGATCATAAAGCTGGGTCGTGCGGGTCGACGCATGGTTGGCCATCGCCGCCGCATTTTCCAAGGTGCCGCCATTCTTGAGGTACGCCGTGATCCCCGTGGCACGAAACGTGTGATTGCCGATCAGCGTCTTGATGCCTGCCGCCGAGGCTCGCCGGCGCACCATGGCATGCGCATTGGCCTGCGGCAGGGCTGTGACGCTTAGCTGGTTGGTACCGCGCCGAATGGTCCGAAACAACGGCCCTTTGAGATCGACCTCAATCCCCGTCTCAACCAGGTACACATGCAGATACTCCTCCAGCAGATGGTGGCAGGGCATGGCATGCTGCTTGCCGCCTTTCTCCCGCAGACGCACCCACAATCTCCGGTTTTGCGTATAGACATCCTCAACCTTCATCGCCAAGGCGGCGCCGATACGGGCAAACGAAAACACCATCAAGGCGATCAGTGCTCGATCCCGTAGCCCGGCCGGCGAGCTGACATCGATGCTGTTGAGCAACTGGCGCGCTTCGGCCGGATCGAGCACCGGGGTTTTGCCGACACGGGAGCTATAGCTGGGCCCTCGCACCGAGGCCGCAGGGTTATGCGGCACGACCTGACCGACCACCAGCCAATCGAACAAATGCCGGAGCGCGGCCAAGCGTTGCTTCACAGAAGGAGCGGCCAGCCTTTGCATCTGCAACTCGATCCAGGTCGATACATGCAGGGGCGCTACTGCAGCTAGGCTGGGTACCCCGACCTCCGCGCACCAGGCCAAAAACTCATCCACTGCGCGTGCATAGGCGCGCCGGGTGTTGGCATTGCGGATGCTGGCCGTAAAAAACTCCAGAAAGCGCACGCCGGCGCGCTCGCCGGCGTGACTGACCAGCGCCGGGAGCGCGTGAGTCACCGGGGACGTCCGTACCAGTAGAGTCATCACCTGGCCTCCGCCTCGAGCAACGGCGCTTTAAGCGCGAGTGCCTGCGCCACCAGTCGCTCAATATCCGCAGGGCTGTGCGCCTCCAGCTCGACGTCCCCCACCTGCAGGCGCAACGTGCGCCCGGTCCGGCCGTTGACCCAAGCCATCGCGATCTCGCCGAAGGTTTTTAGGGGCGAGTCGGGGGTAGAGATCCACGACAGCAGAAACTGACCGGTCAGCCCTTTGACGGCACTGGCATTATCGACCACCGCAAACGTCGGGGAAACATCCAATCCGGCCGTTTCCAGCTGCTGTTTAAATTGGCGCAGTTCCGCCTGGTAGTCCTCAGCGAAGACGGCCGAATCGTCGTGCGCTTTCAACAAGCGCAGTTGAAGGCGAAGGGGAGGTGTTGGGAGAATTGCTCGGACCATCGGGAGAGCCTTTTTTATATTTGATAAAGGACATTATCACATATATAGAAGTAATGATCAGAGGGCCGGAGTCAAGGGACAAAGAGACATGAAGACCCCAGGGGGGGGCTTAGCCAAACGCTGATACTCAGCCTGTGGCGTCCCATCCTTGCCTGGCTACCGGTAGAGACGGTGATTCGTGAGCAACAGGACGCCTATTACGCCGCCCTATCTGCAGCCGATCAACAAGCCGAGTCCACACCTTTTGTAGAGTTCATGTTGCAGGCATTGCAACAGGCTTTGCTGGATACCTCACAGAACGATCAAGTAAGCGACCAAGTAGGCCGACTGCCTCACGTATTGGACGGCAGTGTTGCCCTTAAAGCGGGAGAGCTGATGCAGCACTTGCGACTCGCCCACCGTCCCACCTTCCGCAACAACTACCTACCGGAACTCCGGTATCCAACGAAGACCGCGACACCCGCTCGGTGTTTGGCGAATACATTCACGTCTACGACATGCAGCAGGCCACCGAAGACGGTGCGACTGTCGCCATCTACTACGAATCGCGTCTGGCCAAATTGGCCTTGAACGATAATGAGCTACCCGCGATTGACGATCAGGTCGATGAACTGGCCGAAGATGAAGAGGACGACCAGCAGTCTCGCCTGAAAAGCCGTTGGGCTGCACAGGAAAAAGTGGTCGGGGCAGAGCCACGGATTCACAGCGTGGCCGCCGATCTAGTCACACACTTCGAGGAGCGTAACCAGGGAGTGGTGAGCATGGGGCAAATGCCCGGCAAGGCCATGGTGGTACCGGGTATACCCCTTGCACTGAGAACAGCGGAAAGTGCTGCTATCCACTAACGATGGCACATTTGAGCATTTTCAGGCCCCGTGTTTACGGGGGCAGCAGGCCTTGAAAACCCTATCCCCTAGCGAAGGCACATTTCGGCCTGATTAACCCCCCAAACCCTCTAGCGGTGGCACATTTCAGCCTGATTAGCCCCCCCCTGGCGATGGCACATTTCGTCAGTTGCCGGCCCCGTATTTACGGGGGCAGCAGACCTTGAAAACTCGATCCCCTAGCGATGGCACAATTCGCAATGTCGAAAAATCAGCGTCAGCGGCAGTACGGCTCAAGAACATCAGATACCTTGAGAGTGCGTAAGTTACTTAACTTATGCAATCAAGACGCTTCACATTCAACATAAGTTATGCAGGTTACGTAACTTATGCAGAGAATCGTATATCGGCTGAAATAGCTCAGGTTGATGTCCAGAGCGCGTAGCACTGACAGCTGAATTTCCCGTGCTTATCCGGCGCGGTAAATTCAGCGACGTTTCATTTAGAAACCAAGGAGCTAAGCCCGTTACGAGGCAAGGCACAGACCTACGTCTCGGGTCACGGTAGTCAGTAGTGGATGGCGCTGTACCCGCCGAAAAATCAGACGCCTATTGATATTTTTGGCATCACTGATGCTGAACAGCGACACCTCAGAACGATCATCACACCGACCATCGCCACCGAGCGGCAGCACATTAAACGTCGGAGGGGGCATCGCCGCCGCGTTCACCAGCGTGTCACCGTTTTTAAGGTCGGCCGTGATACCCGTCGCTTTGAAGATGTGGTTGCCTATCAAGGTCTGGATCCCAACCGCCAAGGCGCGCCGACGCACCATGGCATCCGCGTTGGCCTCAGGCAGGACGGCAGAGCTCAGCAGCCCGGTACCGCGCCCAATGGTGCGAAAAAGTGGCCCTTTCAGATAACCCTCGGTTCCAATCTGCAGCAATTCGCGTGCAGGCATTTCTCCAGCAGGTGCACATATAGAAAGCCGAAAAACCGGCGCTGCAATCTAGGGAGAGTCTTGTAATCTCGGCAGGCCTAATAATCAATCAAGACATCATAAAATAATCATTTACAATATCATTTTAGTGCACTAATCTCTGCTCACACCTTCTGAACAAGAGCAGAATCAATGATCAAGTCCTGGCGCGACCGCTTCGAACAACACTACGTAGTGCCCGAGAAAAAAATCAGCCTAGACGAAATCCTTGAGGAGGCTCAGGAGGCTTATCTGGGTTGGTTGGCCGCTTCACTGACAGCGTTCCACGGTCATTTTTCCGAAGACCAAGTCGATAACCTGGATCGGATTTTTCAGGGCGAAAGTCGCATCCGCGCCATTGCCAAAGATTGCTATGACTATGCAATCAATGGACGTTTCAGGCTTGCCAAGGATGGACAGGAACATGAGCAAATGAATGATGACTGGGTCTGTCTGGCCATCCTGGTGCGGTCTGCCCGCCCCGGCATAGAAGAGTTCAACCTAGTCGTTAGAGGGCGCCCAATTGGCGTACCGGCAAAGCTCGAGCAGCTCCTACTCCATGCGCAGATACGGGCTCTGCTGGATTTCTCTACCGTCCCTGAATTTGACGAGGATTCGGTACCGACCTTTTTTAGTCAGCCCATCACTGGCTATCTGACACTGAAAGAGATTGCCTTGTTAGGGCAGATGTCGGAGCGGGCCGTGCGCAATGCAGCCCAACCCACGGCGGCGGATCGGCTGCGGACCCGCAAGGAGAAGACCCAGACAGTAGTTGATGCCGACGAGGCGTTGCGCTGGCTGAAAGGTCGTCGGGGCTTCATTGCCAGCCGTGCGGATTAACACTCACATAACGCATTGCCCATCGTAAAAGGACATCACCTGTTGGCGCTGATGGAAAATTGACCCACCCTGCCGATTGAAATTTGACCCAGGGCGGATTGCTGATTTTGTTACCAG
>NZ_PJQQ01000065.1:0-8214 GCF_002858665.1 Pseudomonas sp. FFUP_PS_473 | reverse complement strand
GCGTCCGCTTAAAAATACGCGGACACCATCGTCCTTAATGCTGGAGTTCGGAAGGTGAGTTGGCCGGACGGATACGATGCATGGCCAGCTTGGCCGCGTTCATCTGATGCTTCAAAGAGCGTATGGCAATCTCCATATTCGTGCTGGAGAAGACGCTCCAGCAGCCACTTTTCAGTAGTGGTGGATTCCTGCGCTCTTAAAGAGGTTGGATAGACCGAGTGTTCTTAAATAGCTGCGGTCGCTAAAAAAGAAAAAACCCTGAGACCTTGCGGAATCAGGGGCTTCGGTATTTGGTGCCCAGAGACGGAATCGAACCGCCGACACGGGGGTTTTCAATCCCCTGCTCTACCGACTGAGCTACCGCCAGTCGTATTCACGGCCTCTGCCGTCCAAAGCGTGCCCGAAAAATCTATGCCTTCAAAATCGAAGAGCGAATTCTCCTTTACAAGCTCGCCTGCTCGCCCACCAAAGCTGATGGCCATGTGCCGATTAGCTTCGTCAGCCACGCACGAGTGATAAATCACATACCGCAGTTTCCTCTTCTCAAGCTGCACGTGCCCCGGGCCGGTAAATACAGTCGGCTTCTCAGTGCACCATTGGGTCAATGTAATCCGGCTAAAATGCAGAACCATCTCACCTTTGATGAACGCCTCACCGTTCACACCATGAGGTTTGGTCATTCTGAATCCTTAGGTTGGTGGGGATTAATCTGAGCGATGCGCAACCATATAGGCAACGAAAGCAGAGCTCTCCAGTATGAAAAAAGGGCGCTGGTAAAGCGCCCCTCGAGTATCACTCAGCAACCCGCCTGATGGCTTTTTCGATACGCTGACGCCCCGCGTGGGCAAGCTTACTGACACCAGCCTCCTTGGCCACCGCGTAAACCAACCCCTCTCCAACGTGACCGTGTTTGGTCATTTCGTCTACCAAGGCACCCAGTTCGGGTAAGCAGATTTCGGCGAGTGGGCGAGTTGCATCATCATCACCAGGCCTACGGAAGACAACATTCGCATCCGAGTCGAGATGAGCTGGCCAGAAGAAGGTTCCGGCCTGCTCTTCTTCATGGGATCGGAATCGTGCCCGCGCTATTTGATCGACGCGATCGCGAATGCGTGAGCCCGTTCTGACCCAGCCATGAGCGCGCGCGATACGCCGTGCAAGCGCCGTATTGAGCACAGGCCCCTCTTCTGCAACCACATGGGCAATCATCTGCTCCAAAGTGGCTGTGTAGCTCGCTTCAAAGAATCGGTCTGGGTCAACCGTTTCTACAGCCTCGGTAGGGTCTGCTTCTTTGTAAACCAAATGCTCCACCGGCAAATAAGGAGTGACCACCTCCTCAACTGCTTGAGCAGTGGCTGCTCTGGCGTACTTCAGTTCAGGCAACGCGCCAGTCGGATCATTGGCTTCCGCAGCATGGGTCGAAGCGACAACAGCAACCTGATCCACCACCTCGATTACTTCAGCCATAGCGGCATCGACTTTCAAACGCTCTGCCTCTTGCGCAGCATCGATAACAGCTTGCTTGGCTCTCGAGTTAGCGAGCAACTCCGTCAATTGTTGGTGAACTTTCTCCGCAGTCCCTATGGCATCGACCCACCAGTCAGTCGACCAGATTCGAACGATCTCCCATCCAAGCCCTCGCAGCACAAACTCTCGAAGCTTATCGCGATCTCGCGCAGTCGCACTGCGGTGGTAAGTAGCGCCGTCGCATTCCACGCCGGCAAGGAATCGTCCTGGAGCATCAGGGTGCACAACACCCAAGTCTACTCGGAAGGAAGAGACACCAATCTGCGTGTGAATCTGCCAGCCCTTCTTGGCCAAGGCAGCGGCGACCGCCTCTTCGAACGGGCTATCGAATCCACCCACGCTTCCGAAGTTAGCTTCCGCCAAGGCTCGTGGCCCACGCTCGGCAAACTCGAGGAAGTGCTTCAGGTCACGCACCCCGACAGCTTGCGTACGGGCGAGATCAATGTGCTCTGGACGCAGGGTCGAGAACAGCACCAATTCCTGGCGAGCACGCGTGATGGCAACGTTGAGTCGGCGCTCGCCACCCGGACGGTTCATCGGGCCAAAGTTCATCGACATCATGCCGGCAGCGTCTTTCCCATAGGTGGTCGAGAAGTAGATGATGTCGCGCTCGTCGCCCTGGACGCTTTCCAGGTTCTTGACGAAAACAGGCTCAAGCTCAGATTCAGCGAAGTAGGAGTCAAGCGACGGGTCTTTTCGGCATGCCTCATCCAGCATGTCCATGATCAGTTTCTGCTGCTCACCGTTGAAGGTGACGACACCCACGGTACGACGGCTTTCACGGAACGCTGGAGACTGAAGGCGGGCCACCAGATCAGCGACCAGTGCTCTCGCTTCGATCAGGTTGGTACGTGAGCCGCCCTTGTCGTAGACACCTGCCACTGGGCACAACCGCACTGCCCTGTCAGCCGTGAACGGCGATGGGAAGGTCACCAGCTTCGAGCCGTAGTAACGCTGGTTCGAGAAGGCGATCAGGCTCTCGTGGCGGCTGCGATAGTGCCAGTTCAGGTTGCGCATCGGCAGGTTCGCGCTGATGCATTCATCCAGGATGCTCTCGAGATCGGCTTCGACATCCTCATCATCAGCCGTGGACTCGGCACGATCGAAGAAGGAGGTCGGCGGGAGCTGTTTCGGGTCGCCCACCATCACAACCTGCTTCCCTCGCGCCATCGCACCAATTGCATCCCAGACCGGAATCTGAGAGGCCTCATCGAAGATGACGAGGTCGAACGGGGTTGATGCTGGCGGCAGGTATTGGGCAATCGAGAGCGGGCTCATAAGCAAGCAAGGCGTCAGCTTCGTCAGCGCTTCTGGTGCTCGAGTCATCAACTCACGCAATGGAATGTGCTTGGTCTTCTTGCCCATTTCATGGCGCAGCAGGCCCCACTCAGAAGAGCGACTCACGCTGTCCTGACTTGGCAGATCGGCACACAGCCGAGCACGGAGCCAGTCCTTCGTCAGCTCGGTAAACTTGTCATCCAGTGCGCGGAAGTCGCGAATGCGCTGTTCGTGCTCGACGCTGACAAATGTCCGAATGACCTCCTCATTGTCTACGGTGGTATTCAGCCACCAGCGAGCGTAGTTCACCTCAAGGACGCGACGGACTTTTCCGGAGGTGATCGCTCCGCTTTCCATGGCCTGGACAATCGGGGCGAGGCCAACGGCAAAGGCCTCATCGCGCACCTTCCTCCAAGCACACCATGCCTTGAGTCGTGCCTCGGAAGAAACCACGGTTTCGCAATTTTTCTTGAGGTCATTCAACGACAGGTGAGCGGTCTCATCAACACCTGCTTCGGTGAAGTGGCCGATCGAAGTCAGATGCGACGAACGCTCCTGTAGCAGCCCAAGCTTTTCACTCAGGGCAACACCAGCAAGTGCTATCGCACCTTCCGGCTCCAGCAGCGCGTTGCCATCGCCCAACAGTGTTTGCAGAGGTGCCTTGTAAGCTGCAATCTGTTCCGGGTTTAGCGCAAGCTTCGCAATAGCAGTTGCGATCTGGCCTTGGAATGCTAGCGCCTGACGAGCTATCTCCAGCTTGGTCTTCAGGTCGCTCCAGACAGGCACCAGCTCTCGCAGGTCAGCCAGGTCGGACAGATCGCGCTCAACAGCTGCCCGCTGCTTCAGCAGATCGAAGTCACCCTTCAACAACGACCCACAGCGGCCCTCCTCCACTTCGGGGTGATCATCAACGAGGCGACCGCGCTCTTCGATATCCCGACGCTCAGTCTGAAAACGCAGTGCTGCGGTGAGGTGATCGATGTTAGTGCCCTGACCGCTCCATAGCTGTTGGGTGCTCGAGCCAAGTTCGGACAACGCAGCCATATCAGCATCCAAACGAGTCAGCGTGCGAAGCCGTCGGAGCTCTTCCTTCAACGCTTCTCCCAGCTGGCCCTGCTCGACCAACTGGAATCCATCATCGATCCAATCCGACTCAGCTCGCTGGAGCCGAATGGCCTCTTGAAGCTTGATAGCCGTCGAGAGCTGCTCAGCTTCAGATTTTGAACCTTGCCAGACGGCAACGCACTCGTGCCCAGGTTCGAGCTCATCAATAGCGCGGCGCACTGCGCGGATCTCTGCCCAAGTGGCCAGATCTTTACCGTGATCGGCTTCACCCGAGGTCGTTTGAAACGGGGCTAGCAAACCCGCGATACGACGCTTTCCGAACCAGGATTTTGGCCAGAACGACTCCTCAGCTTCCTTCCACTCACGCAGCAACAGATCGATGTCGAGCGACTCAATCGTATCGCCATATGTCGCACTGAGCTGCTGCTTGTGCTCCGCTATTTGGCCAAGCAGTGCGACTGCTTGAGCAAGCACATCGGTGACACTTTGCGGCCAGGCCGGGCTGAGCTCACCGAACGTGGTACGACGTTGCTGCAGCAATTCGATACCCTGTTTCGCATCTGCCACAACTCGCGAAGGCCAGAGCGGCGAAAGCTTAGCGTTGAGCTCTCGGTGCTGTTCTACCCACGCACACCCATCGCTCAACCGCTGGGAAATCGAACGGGCATCAGGCCGCAGCGCGAATCGCCAATCTTGTCCTGCAGCCGCGGGGAGTACCCGGGAAAGGACTGAGAGCCCCTCCAGTGCAGTCGGGGTGTATTCCGTAACTGGAAGCCCGGCCAACTCTACAAATCGATCAGCCGCCCGATGCACATCCAGCACGGCGGGCAGCATATCTCGAGCCGCCTGCACGAACTGTTGTTGCCAATGGGGTGACCATTCTGCCTGGCCAACCGCGGACAACGCATTGCCAGCAAGCTGGCTGTACCCAACCGCCTGCGCGTTCACTTCGAGGCGATCGCCCAACTCACGAAGCTCCAGCATGGCTTTCTGGTCGTGCGTGTCAGGCGATGCCCAGGACAACGGAGCGACAGCTTCGTCGCCACCGGATGTCACCGTGCCGATCGCATCGTAGATGGTGTAACCGTTCCGATGGCGTCGGTGCAGGCGCTCGACGTAGATGTTCAGGCTATCGCGCAGCGTAGCAAGGCGCTTCGCCTCAACCTCCCATGCCGCGGAATCAACTTGCCCCTTGGCTTCCCAGGCAGATTGCAGTTGGGCGAGGACGTCGGTCTTTCGAGCCTTGCTTGAGTGAAGTTCAAGACAGAACTCACCCAGGCCAATCTCACGTAGTCGACGGTACACGACATCCAGCGCCGCGATCTTCTCCGAGACAAACAACACGCGACGGCCCTGGGCAATCGACTGGGCGATCATGTTGGAAATCGTCTGACTCTTACCGGTACCAGGTGGGCCGATGAGTACGAAGTCTTTGCCCTTGGCTGCCGCCATCACTGCCGCCAGCTGGGACGAGTCAGAGGGCAGCGGGCAGAAGACGTCGGTCGGGCCGTAATCACGATCCAGCGAGTGGGCCTCTGGGAACGGCGTTTCCGAGATGAACGAGTCTCGTGGGGTATCCAAGAGGTGCTGAACCACTGGGCTTTGCCGTAGGTGCTCGGCGTTCTCGGCCAGATCCTTCCACATGAGGTACTTGGCAAACGAGAACATCGACAGCACGACATCTTCGCTCAGCTCCCAGCCTGGAATGTCCTTGATGGCATGACCAACTTTGTTCCAGATGCCGACGATATCCAGACCTGAATCGTCCCGAGGCAGCTCGTGCTCCAGCGAGCCCAAGCCAAGCTCGAAATCCTGCCGAAGCATCTCAATCAGCGTCGGGTTGAAGCGTGGCTCATCGTCGTGGAGCACCATGGTGAATCCGGATCGAGCGCTCTTGCGCTCCAGCGTGACCGGAACCAGAACCAGAGGCGCCTTGTATTTCTGCCCCGCCCTGTCCTCACGCGTCCAGCTCAAGAAACCAATGGCCAGGAAGAGAGTGTTGGAGCCGCCTTCCTGCAAGGCGGTACGAGCCCCCCGGTAGAGCTCGGTGAGTCGCACATCCATCTCATTGGGCGTCAGCGCAACGAACACCTCTCTCCGCTTGAGCGCATCCTCGGCATGGCGGCGGCGAACATCCTCTCGCTCGCGCTGTTCGTAGAGTGCGCGTTCCCGCGGATCGGCTCCATCCATAAGATCAGGCCGTGTCAGCAGCTTCAGCGTCTGCCCGCTTGCCAGAATATCCTCGAGCGCGCCCGGGTCGGGCGACTCAAGCTTCAACGCCCGCTTGCCCATCTTGAAATTGAGCAGATTGTTTCGAAGAGAAAGATCCAGCAGTTTGCGCTGCCAACGGCCTAGACGATCAGCAGGGTCGAGCTTGGAAAGATCTTCGACGACCACCTCATGCACTTCATCTGGAATGCCCGCACCTTCCTCCACCAGAAGCGGTGGGGCTTCGTCTGTCACCTCTGAGGCAACTCGGGCGATCTGGGCCTCGGAGCTTGCCAGCGGTTTGATTCGTTGCAGTCGAGCTCGGCGAATGTCCAGGAGCAATTCAAAGGCGCTGTCCGCGTCTTCAGCAACCTGTTTCTCCCCTCTCTCAACAGCGTAAGAGAAGGATGGGACGAGGTTCTGGGTGATGAGCGTGGTTTCAAACAGCACCAGCTCACGCAGCTTCACCCGTTTGCGCACTGCCGTCACATCATCGACCAGAGCAGTGGTGAACTCTTCTGGCTTCATCCACAGGCCCGCGAAGGCGTGCCCCCGGGTGAACACGATGACCGGGTTGAGTCCGATCTGCTCGAGAGCTGCGCAGAACAACAGGGTGAGATCCATGCAGGTGGCCAAGCCGGTATCTGCAATCTGGCTAGGACTTCGTACCTTTTGCCCTGACTGCTCAAAGCTTGCCGGCGGTAGCGCATAATCAAGCTTCATGCGCGCCACTGCGCCCCAGACCGCAGAAGCCAGCTGCCAGGCACGCTTGGCCCCGCCCTCATACCCATCAAGCGATGACGGCAACTCACTGAGTCGAAGCAGCTCGGCCGTCTGCTTCAACAAGCGATCTACAGCCGGATCGTTTGGCTGGACGAACGCAACGGTCATATCGGGGATATGGCGCAGACCACCCCACTGATTTCGCGGCAGAAGGTCTACGACTTGCTCAAGACGGGCGACCTCCTTTCTGCCGCCCCCGGCTTCTTTGTCATCAGCCTCGAGGACAAACGTAAACGTCGACAGCTCTGCCTCAGTCAGGCGACTCAGCAGCGGGCCATCCAAAACCAAATCGAGTCCAGGAATGATCCGGAAGCTGTCCGCAGCGACTTCATCAATCCGCCATACCTTGGGTTTGAAAACCTCTGGTTCGGAGGTCAAGGTCAGTGTTGCATTGACGAAGCGATCTTCGGTCTCGTTTGAGATACGAAGCTCTCGAATTACAGGAATGGCGTTTTGGAAGTCCGCAAGGTTCAGCTTCGCCACCAAGGTGGCCAGGATCTTGACTTCTTTAGGCGGGATTTCTTCTTGAGCAGCGAGGGGCTGAACGATGTCGTCCATGCGCAACCTTCCTTGTTGTGATGCCCAAGGGAGTGCCGGGGTTGACCGGCCAAGGGGGGCTCCTCTTGAGCTGATGGCGGGATGATAGCGCTTCCTGCTTCAGGCGTAATGATCCTTTGGTCGTTCGCTGATGCTTAATCTGTTCAGCTAAGCAGCGATCTGCAGCAAGGTGCAGATGCACCACGACTTGCCACAGACCTATCAGCTATACCGGGGGTAAAAAATTAGGATCAACGGTTTCTCAAAAGTGGCACAAAACTGCCAAAAGCAACACCAAGACCATCTCAAACAATCAATAACTAGCTCAGGAAAAGCCAGGCCACCCGAAACATCTCAACAAACTACAAGCTAGATGTATTGGACTCAATACCTATCAACCTCATCTCAATACTGTTCAAGCCATCATATACAACTTTTGCATAGGAATGCTCACCAACCCAGTTCAGCTCATTTTTGATTTCTGATAAATCATATTTTATATCATCCAACTTCTGCGAGACCTCTTCGCTGATAGCAACAAGCCGCTCTAGAAACATCTCAATATTTTCAGTACTCATAAAAACTCCTTTTCAAAGCAGAGGAAGCGGTCTGGTAAGTTCTGCGCAAAGTAGTTGAAGACAAAGTCCCTAAGCGTAACCACTCCCATACTCCGTTTTAAACAAAATCGCAGAGGAAAGCTGCCATTTCAGCCCACCGAGCTTTGGGCTCTCTGGCCTAGTGAATCGCCCCTGGTTCCCTAGACACTCTCCAAGCTCAGGAAATAGCGTTTCTCATACTCTACTGGCGATAACTGCA
>NZ_PJQQ01000064.1:0-8799 GCF_002858665.1 Pseudomonas sp. FFUP_PS_473 | reverse complement strand
TCGGTACTCAGGTGACTGTATTGGGTAGACATGGCAACACCTTACATCAGGTGTTGCACTTGCTCCTTGAGGCCGCCGTATACGGCACAGGAAGGCTTTCCAGGACCCTGGGGTACAGGGCATTAGCGCCTAAATGCAGGGGGGCAGCCAGATCGCTGCCTATACTCCAGACGAGCGAGCAAGCCTGGGGGTTGCACCATGGATCTGACCGAGATGATGAAGGCGGGTGAGCAGCTTCTAAAAAGAGCCCTTGAGGCTGTTTGCGCGTATCACAAAGCTAGAGATTCTTCGACGCCACCTGAAGAGGTTGAGCGTCTTCGCCTGGAAGCCGAGTCGCTGATGCGGGCCGTGCAACACTACCAGCAGCGCGCACTGGGGGTATCTGGGAAGGGGCCATATCCTTCGCCGCGCTCCGGATCTGCGGCATCGTAACCAGGAATTATCAGCAGTTGCGAGGCTATAGTGTGGTGCTGATTAAGGGGATAACACATGAAGTGCTTGATCTGTTCTGCAGACGCGCGGGAAGTGGACTCTGAAATGGATGGCATTGAGCTCGTATGCCCGGAGTGCGGGCACTTCGGGGTTTCATCCCTGATCATGAAGCAGAGGGCCATGCGGGCGTTTGATGTCGAGAGAACTCAGACGTTTCTTCATTGTGAGCGTGAAATCAACCCTGATCGAATACCGTTAATCAATAGCGAGACGGTCATTTGGGCGTAGCGTGGGACCGGTCGTCGAAAGATAATCAAGCCGATGCTGGCTGGCTAGAATCTAGTGGGGGGATCACGTCAACGTAACCTGAAAAATCAGGAGGCTTACGATGAACAGAGTACCCTCACTGGCATTGCTGGTGGCAGCCGGCTTGCTCTCAGGCGTGGCAACAGCGGGCGATCATCAGGTGGTCAACGTTGCTCTGAACGCCACTCAGTACAACACCGGCCATGTGGCATCAGCGTTGTTGTCGCCAACGACAGGAAACAGGACAGGGCTTTCGATTGTTTTGGGCGGGGTGCCAAGCGGTACGGCATTACCTGTACACATCGACACGTACATCTACTCAGGGACGTGTGAGCGCATGGGGCCAAAGCCGGTCTATGAGATGAATCAGTCGATGACGACAAGGTCTATGTCGTCACCAATGCGGCTGTCCACCATAGCGCCTGTTTCACTCGCTGCGCTTCGCTCCGGTGGCTATGTCCTGGTCTTGAGGGCCGGCCCGATGGACGGGAGTGTCAATCTCTTTTGCGGCAACATCACATGATGCCTGAACCGGCAATCGCAACAACCTGATGCTGAACGGCAACGCTGTAACGCCGAATGCCTACCGCCAGTCTCCACACGCATTCAAGCCCTGGCGAGCAAAAAAAAGCCCGCTAGGGGAGGCGGGCTGATGTGGAGTTTCCAAAGGAGCAGTTGCGACCTTAGGCGTTGGGCCGTGAAGGCTGCGTGAAAGTGATGTAATCGAAAAGTCAGCAGTCACGCCGTGGGCTAATAGCCGCTGCCGCCTATCCGCCCTTGCTAGACCTTTGGTGAGGTCACAACCCCGCCGCTTTGATCTAAAGTGCCGGCTTTTGCTCAAGGTGCGCCATGCAGAAGACAGTCGTCGCCGCGATGATCAGCGTGCTCCTGGCGGGATGCTCATTGCCAGTGGCCCTCACGCCCAATTCTCCAACGATTTCAGAGCACTCGGCAAAGTCGCCTGACGACTATAGCGCGTGTGTCATGGGGCGCTGGCAGCAACAGCAGCATGCTCAGGTGGATCGCAAGGCGATCTCCAGAGGCTATGAGCTCAGCGTGTCAGGCAGCGTGACTGCCAGTGACTACCTTGAGGTTCATCGGCAAGGTGAGGGCAGCCTGATTTCCTTCTATGAGGGCGCGCCTTGGCATACGTCGGTTAAACGTGCTGTGTACGAGTGCCTGTAGTTCCCCGTTTGCAAACCTCCGTTCACGGATTGGCTTACCTGAGGCGTGAAGGCACGTGTTCAGGGCGGGCTATGCTTGAAGTAAATAACCCCTTTCGGCCTTGGTCAGGTTCAGCTCGCGTTCGAGGAGCAGATCATCGATTCTTTACCGTTCTGGATTGTCTTCGTGAAAACCTGAGCCTCGTATCAGCAGGAGGGGCGCGGTGGGACGCTTGCAGCGCGTTGCGCATAATGAATGGGGCCGGGATTTCGCGGTCGGTGATATTCACGGCCATTTTCGGCGGTTGGAGCAGGCACTGGCATTGATTGGCTTCGATGCCAGCAGTGACCGCCTGTTCAGCGTGGGCGATCTGGTCGATCGCGGGCCAGACAGCGAAGAGGCGCTTGTCTGGTTGCAGCGCCCCTGGTTCTTTGCCGTGCAGGGCAATCACGAGGCACTTGCCGTGGCCCATGTTCAAGGACAGTGGCTCGATGTTGAATTGTATCGGGCCAATGGTGGTGCCTGGTTCCTGGACAGCCCCGCCGCAGAGCAGTCCCGATATGCCGAGCAATTTGCCCGCTTGCCGCTGGCGTTGGAGATCGACACGCTTGCTGGCCCGGTCGGTGTGCTGCACGCCGACTGCCCGAGTCCCAGTTGGCAGGCGTGGTGTGATCAACTGGCTGTCGGTCCGGTGAAAGCTGCGCAGGACATTTGCCAGTGGTCACGTCGGCGCTTGCAGCAGAATGACCCGACACCTGTCGCGGGTTTGCGGGCGCTGATTGTCGGGCATACGCCAGGGCCATCAGTGCGGGTGCTCGGTAATGTCTGGCATATCGATACCGGCGGCTGGTTGAACGGGCATTTCTCTTTTCTGGAGTTGGCCACGCTTGACGTGAGGTCGGCCAGGCGAGAGTCTTGAGGTTTTTGGAGTGGCCCATGGACCTTTCGAGCCTCTTGCTGTTTGTGCCCGCCTGCTTTGCCTTGAACATGGCGCCGGGGCCCAACAACCTGCTGTCCCTTAACAACGCCAGCCGCTACGGTCTGCGTACCGCTTGCGTGGCGGGTGCCGGTCGCCTGCTGGCCTTTGCCGGGATGATCGCCCTGGCCGCGACCGGGCTGGCCGTGGTCTTGCACGCCAGTGAATACCTGTTCCTGATGATCAAGGTGCTGGGGGCGGCCTACCTGTTCTACATTGCCTGGCAGCTCTGGCGGGCGCCGGTCGGGCAAGACGGCGTGGCCGTCGAGCGCGATGCCGGTACCCTGCGCCTGGCGCGTCAGGAGTTCTGGGTCGCAGCTGGTAACCCCAAGGCCATTTTGATCTTCACCGCGTTCCTGCCACAGTTCGTCAATGTGTCCAGCGACACTGCAGTCAGTGAACAGTTTGCGGTATTGGGTGGCTTGTTCCTGCTGCTGGAATGGCTGGCCATTGCTATTTATGCCTGGTTGGGGGCGTACATGCAGCGCTGGTTCAGCCAGCCGGCTCGGCGCCGGCTGTTCAACCGGGTCAGTGCGTCGTTGCTTGCCTGCGCAGGTGTTGGTCTGCTGGCTGCTCGCCGCGCGTGAGGCCCGCTACCACCTCACACGCAGGCCGAGGTTGGCGCTGACCTGTTCCTGTTGGCGGCTGTCGAGGTTGTAGCCGTAATCCAGGCTGGCGTACACGCTGAGGGAAGGGCTTGGCTGGACGCTGAGGCCTGCGCCGACATCCATCCAGGTGCTTTTGTGATCTGTCCTCCGTTCATGACGAAGGTGTCGATACCGCCCCCTTGGCCGACGTTGCCCGCAATGGTGCCGGAATCAATCTGCACCCGATCACGTCCAGCGCCAAAGGTCACGTTGCCCGTAATACTGCCGGTGCCATCCGTGGGCATCAGCAGGCTGTTGTCGCCTGAGGTGTCGGACAGCGATGCAGCGATGCCACTGTCACACACGTAAGCATCGTCGCCACTCCCCGGGGCGAAGCTGCAGGCTGCAAAAGCGGCGTCACCCAACAGGGGCAAGGCCCCGAGGGTCATGAACCAGCGAAATTTTCGCATGCTTGAGTACCTCAATGGCGCACGTCTGTGTGCTCCAAGGGGTATAACCCAATGGCCGAAACTGACAACTGACAGAAATGACAGGTGGTGAACGGTTACCGCGGCTCGCCGCTGGAGAAGCCCGGGCCGGGTTCAGTCGCGGAAGAACACCTGCACCAGGTGGTAACCGAATTTACTCTTGATCGGCCCGTGCACGGTACGCAGGGGCTTCTTGAAAATGACCTGGTCAATTGCACCGACCATCTGCCCGGGGCGCACTTCGCCCAAATCGCCGCCGCGCTTGCCGGAAGGGCAGGTGGAGAACTTTTTGGCCAGCACGTCAAAGGCTTCGCCCTTGGCAATGCGTTGCTTGAGTTGCTCGGCCTCTTCGGCGGTTTTGACCAGAATATGGCGGGCCTGTGCTTTCATGGCTGTAGGTACCTCTGTGACGCCTGAGAAAAGCGCCGATTATGCCTCATCGCGCAGCTCTGCGCGGTCGCGAAAATGTGCCAGTGCTTCGGGGTTGGCCAAGGCATCGGTATTTTTCACCGGCTGACCGTGAACCACATTACGTACTGCCAGCTCGACGATCTTGCCGCTGATGGTGCGTGGGATATCGCTGACTGCCACAATCACTGCGGGTACATGCCGTGGTGTCGTGTTGGCACGTATGGTCTGGCGGATGCGTGTTTGCAGGGCATCATCGAGGACGATACCTTCGCGCAGCCGGACGAACAGTACCACCCGGACATCGCCCTGCCAGTGTTGACCGATGGCGACGCTTTCCAGCACCTCGTCGATCTTTTCTACCTGACGGTAGATTTCAGCCGTGCCGATGCGCACGCCACCGGGGTTGAGCACAGCGTCGGAGCGGCCATGGATGATAATGCCGCCGTTGGCCGTTTCCTCGGCATAGTCGCCCTGTGCCCACACACCGGGAAACTGGCTGAAGTAGGCCGCCTTGAAACGCTCGCCCTGCGGGTCGTTCCAGAACCCCAGGGGCATCGCCGGGAAGTGTCGGGTGCAGACCAACTCGCCTTTTTCGCCAATCACCGGGTGGCCCTCATCGTTCCAGACCTCTACCGCCATGCCCAGGCTCTTGCACTGGATCTCGCCACGCCTCACGGGCAGGGTGGGGTTGCCGATCACGAAACAGGAGACGATGTCGGTACCACCCGACATCGACACCAGATGCAGGTCGTGCTTGAACGCGCGGTACACGTAGTCATAGCTCTGCGGTGACAACGGCGAGCCGGTGGACAGTAGCAGGCGCAAGCGCTCCAGACGGTGGCTGAGCTGCGGTTGCAGGCCTTCATGCTCCAGTGCAGTCAGGTACTTTGCGCTGGTGCCGAACACGCTGATTGACTCGCTGTCGATCAGGTCGAGCAGGCGTCCCGCGTCAGGGTACAGCGGTGAGCCATCGTAGAGCACCAGTGTCGCGCCCAGGGCCAGGCCGCTGACCAGCCAGTTCCACATCATCCAGCCACAGGTGGTGTAGTAGAACAGGGTGTCGTCCGGGCCAAGGCTGTTGTGCAGGCCATGTTCCTTCAGGTGTTGCAGCAGCACACCGCCGGCCGAATGAACGATGCACTTGGGCACACCGGTAGTGCCACTGGAGTACAGGATGTAGAGCGGGTGGTCGAACGGCAGGGGGGTAAACGTCGGTGTACCGCCTGGCTGATAGAAGTCGTCCCACAGGCTGACCTTGGCCGCGCAGTGGAAGTCCGCAGTCTGCGCTTGCGTGCGGGTGTACGGCAGCACCAGCACCTGCTCAAGGTTTGGCAACTGGGCCAGTACTTCGTTGATTTTATCGGTCTGGTCGATGTCTTTGCCGGCGTAGTGATAACCCGCGCAGACGATCAGCAGTTTGGGTTCGATCTGGCCAAAGCGGTCGACAATGCCATGGGTACCGAACTCTGGCGAGGAGCACGACCAGACGGCGCCCAGGCTGGTGCAGGCGAGCATCGCCACCAGGGTTTGCCAGGTGTTAGGCAGACAGGCCGCGACACGGTCGCCGACACCGATACCGATCGCCTTGAAACTGCGCTGCAGCCCTGCAACCTGGGCGGCCAGCTCCGTGTGGCTGAGGGTGAAACGGCTGCCGTCTTCGCGCAGTGACACCACGGCGCAGTGATCACGGCGGAGGTCGTCGCGGCGCAACAGGTGCTCGGCGAAATTCAGGGTCGCGCCGCTGAACCAGCGAGCATCGGGCATGTGCGGGCCTTCCTCGAGCACTTGCCGCGGTGGCTGATGCCAGCGCACCTCGAACGTGTCGGCCAGGGCCTGCCAGAAGGCCTCGCGCTGCTCGATGCTCCAGCGGTGCAGGTCATGATAGTCGTCAAGGTGCACCCCATGGCGACGGTTGATCTGCCGACGAAAGGCATCCATCGGGCTGGCCTGGATTTGCGCCTCGGTCGGGCGCCAGAGCACCTCGTTCATGCCATGTCCTCTTTGTTATCGTCCTGAGAACAGTGTATTCGCGAACCTCGGGGCTGACAGCCAGAATTGCTGTGTTGGCCGCAGCCCGCCCGGCAAAGCGCCTGCCTTACTGGGCCAGCCAGCCGCCGTCGATGTTCCAGGCGGCGCCGCGAACCTGGCTGCCAGCCTCACTACAGAGGAACGCTACCAGCTCACCCAGCTGTTCGGGGGTAACGAAGGCCAGTGACGGCTGCTTCTCGGCCAACAGGTCGTGTTGCGCCTGCTGCGGATCGATGCCACCTGCGGCGCGGTCGTCGATCTGCTTTTGCACCAGCGGCGTCAGCACCCAGCCAGGGCAGATAGCATTGCAGGTGATCGGGGTCGTGGCGGTTTCCAGCCCAACCACCTTGGTCAGCCCGATCACCCCGTGCTTGGCCGCAACATAGGCGGCTTTACCCACCGAGCCGACCTGGCCATGCACCGAGGCGATATTGATGATCCGCCCCCAGTTGCGTTGGCGCATGCCCGGCAGTGCCAGCCGCGTGCTATGGAACACGGCCGACAGGTTGAGCGCGATGATCGCGTCCCAGCGCTCGGTGGGGAAGGCCTCAACCGGCGCGACGTGCTGGATGCCGGCATTGTTGACCAGGATATCGACACCCCCGAACTCGCGGTCGGCATAGGCGAAGAGGTCTTCGATCTGCTGCACATCACTCAGGTCGGCTGGGTGGTGGCCCACGCGGGTGCCGTGACGGGCAACCTCGGCGATGGCCGCACTGGCGTCACCGAAGCCGTTGAGTATGAGGTTGGCACCGGCCTGGGCCAATACCTGCGCGATCCCCAGGCCAATACCACTGGTAGAGCCGGTCACCAATGCGGTCTTTCCGTTGAAGTTCATGTTGTGCTCCTTAAACGATGCCCGTGGCGTAGAAAGTGGCGATAACCACGAATACCGCCAGGGTCTTGATCAGGGTGATGCCGAAAATGTCCTTGTAGGCTTCGCGGTGGGTCAGCCCGGTGACTGCCAGCAAGGTAATCACCGCGCCGTTGTGCGGCAGGGTGTCCATGCCACCGCTGGCCATCGAAGCCACGCGGTGCAGTACTTCCAGCGGAATGTTCGCGGCGTTGGCGGCAGCGATGAACGTCTCCGACATGGCTGCCAGGGCGATGCTCATGCCGCCGGACGCAGAGCCGGTAATGCCTGCCAGCAGGGTGACGGTGACGGCTTCGTTGACCAGTGGGTTGGGAATGCTCTTGAGTGCATCGGCCAGCACCAGAAAACCCGGCAGCGAGGCGATGACTGCACCAAAGCCGTACTCCGATGCGGTATTCATCGCGGCCAGCAAGGCACCGTTGACGGCGCTCTTGGTGCCCTCGGCCAGGCGCGTGCGAATGGCCCTGTAGCCGCACACCAGCACCATCAGAATGCCAATCAGCAACGCGGCTTCTACCGCCCAGATCGCGGTCAGCTTGGCGATATCGCTTTGTACCGGGGTGCTCATGCCGGGCAGGCTCAAGCTATGGGTCTTGCCGTACCAGGCGGGAATCCAGTGGGTAAACAGCAGGTTCATCACCCCCACCAATACCAGTGGCGACAGGGCCAACAGTGGGTTGGGCAGGGTCAGGTCGGTGGCTGTTTCGGGCTCGTTGCGCAAATCCGTGCCGTAACCTTCGCCGGCCCTTTGGGCCTTGTTGCGTTGGCGATGCAGGTAAAGCATGCCGGCACAGAAAACGAACACCGTACCGATCAGCCCCAGCCACGGCGCTGCCCAGGCGGTGGTGTTGAAGAAGGTACTGGGGATGATGTTCTGGATCTGTGGGGTGCCGGGCAAGGCGTCCATGGTGAAGGAGAACGCGCCCAGGGCAATGGTGGCCGGGATCAGCCGCTTGGGGATGTTGCTCTGGCGAAACATTTCGGCCGCGAACGGGTAGACGGCGAAAACCACCACGAACAGCGAAACGCCGCCATAGGTCAGCAGTGCGCAGACCAGTACGATCACCAGCATTGCCTGGCGGGTACCGAGGACGCGTATGGCTGCAGCGACAATCGAGCGGGAAAAGCCGGACAGTTCAATCAGCTTGCCGAATACGGCACCCAGCAGAAACACCGGGAAGTAGAGCTTGATGAACCCGACCATTTTCTCCATGAACACCCCGGTAAAGGCGGGCGCAACGGCAGAAGGGTCTGTCAGCAACACCGCGCCAAGCGCGGCGATGGGGGCGAACAGGATAACGCTATAACCACGGTAGGCAGCCAGCATCAGCAGCGCGAGCGCTGCCAGGGCGATGATTACACTCATCGAGTGTCTCCTTGAGGCATCTTGTTTTTGTGTGCGCCAGGCATGGCGCGTTGCGCGTAAGCGCAACCCGCTTGGCTGTGGTGGCCAAGCGGGTGACTTGGAGGTGAAAGTCCTCTACACACCCGGCAAGGGGAAGTGTTAGCCGGAGGCAAGGGTGTCGCGGGTGA
>NZ_PJQQ01000063.1:0-8847 GCF_002858665.1 Pseudomonas sp. FFUP_PS_473 | reverse complement strand
TATCTGTCGCCTGTAGCCATGGAGAAACTGGCGGCGTGAAACCTAAAGCGGTGTCCACTTTTACTTGACCAGTTCAGTCTTGCCCGCGATGCAAACGCCGCGCACTCACTGACACCCCACCGAAGCCATCGCAGGCAAGCCAGCTCCAACAGAGCCCGCGCTAGCCTGTAGGAGCCGGGCTTGCCCGCGATGCAAGCGCCGCGTACTCGCTGAGACCCCACCGACGCCATCGCAGGCAAGCCAGCTCCAACAGACCCCGCGCCAGCTGTAGGAGCCGGGCTTGCCCGCGATACAAACGCCGCGCACTCACGGACACCCCACCGACGCCATCGCAGGCAAGCCAGCTCCAACAGAGCCCGCGCTAGCCTGTAGGAGCCGGGCTTGCCCGCGATGCAAACGCCGCGCACTCGCTGGCACCCCACCGACGCCATCGCAGGCAAGCCAGCTCCAACAAAAACCGCGCTTGCCCCCGATGCAGGCACCACGGACTCACTGAAACCCCACCGAAGCCATCGCAGGCAAGCCTTGCTCCTACAGAGTGACCGTGTTGCCAACAAGTGTGGCAGGCGCTGCGTGCGTGCTGATACCCCACTGATCCTATCGTAGGCAAGGCCTGCTCCTACAAAGGTGTAGTCACGGCTTATGCGCTTATCGCGGGCTTTAGTAAGAATATTCCTACATTTTCTGAGCTTAGTACCTACATCTTGCGTGTAAAGCAATCGCCATACTGTGCGCATTGGTTAGCAGTGATGAATGTCTGACAGATAGCGCTGTAAGCCATAGACAGAAACTTGCTTATGTAAGGCTGTCGATTGCATCAAACCCATTGTTTCTCGAAATTCCCTGTGGAGTTCATATGAAGAAGTTCCTGGTTGTTCCTTTCGCCATGCTCGTTGCTGGCAGCGCCTTTGCTGTTGATACGAAAAGCAAGACGGTTGATATCACTGCTAATATTCCAACCGATGCATTCTATGTTGAGGCCGACACGGGTTGGGATACTGCCCCTCAAGCATTGCCTTATAACGCAGTTACGCAAACTTTGACGCCAGTCCAGCAGCGTTATGTTGCCAAGAGCACCACGGGTGCCATTAGCGCCAAACTCGACGGTGTGCCGCAAATCAACAGCGGCGCAGACGCCATTCTCCTTGATGTTGAGTTTAACGGCATCAGACTGACTACTACCAGTGCGGAAGTTATCCCGGCTACCGCTGCCGCTACAGAATCGATCGTGGGGTTCAAAGTTGCTGCCCAGCCCGGTCCATATCAGCCTGGTAACTACAGCGGCACTATCAATATGACGTTTGAAACTCCGGATCCTTGATGTTCTAGCTGTAACCGCTACACCGTCTCTAGTTTGAATGCCTGGGGGTATTGTGTTCCCCTTCGTGCCCCCAGGCTGCTGTTGCGCTTTTCCCGTTTAAACCTCCCCATCTTTAATTGTTCGCGCTTGTTTTTGCGCGAGCCGGGGACTTATTGCCCGAGAGATGATCATGACAACTTTTCCGTACGCCAAAAGTTTGTTAGCGCTTGCACTTGCCGGTGCATTGAGCATTGGGCTGGGTACGGCTCAGGCCAACCAGCAGCCCTCGAGCGCAATCTCGCTGCTGACCCAGGCCCAGGGCCTGCCGGCGGAGTTTCGTGATCATTTCTTTGATGTACCCCTGGCCGTACGGGTCGACCTCGACGGCCGTTTCATGGCAGAAGCCATGCTGGTACTCAGCCGTGACGAGAAGGTTCAACTGCTTGAGTACACCGATACCCACGAGTCGGAGGTTTCGGCGCAGGTGTTACAACAGTGGTTGGCCACTTTGAACGAACCGCAGCCGTTGGGCGATTGCACCAAAAAATGCGCCAATGGCCTTTTGGCCCTGCATTACAGCCTGGCCAACTCGCAGCTGTCGATTCTGACCCAGGCCGCCGAGCGTGATGCCAGCCTGGCGCGTTTTCATGCCTTGCCCGAGCAGGGCAGCCACGGCGTGCTGCTGCGCAACCAGTTGAACCTTTCCGGCGGTGAGCGCGACGTGCATGGCACCTACACCCTGGAAGGTGTAGGCAGTGTAGGGCAGTGGACCACCACGGCCCGTGGCCAGGTGGACCGCAGTTCGGGTACCGGCGGCCAGATGCAACGCTACCGGGTCAGTGACCTGCACGCCGACCGCCTGGTCGATGACCGGTTCTACCGTTTGGGCTACTTTGCCCCGAGCGCTCAAGGGCTTACCCGTCAGCCGAACACCCTGGGCAGTCGCCCGGAGGGCATCGTAGGGTTCATGTTCGGCTCGAACGACAGCCTGGTGATCAATGACGGCCAGGCCAGCACCACCCCGATCTACGTCACGCCCAACCGCCCGGCGACGGTCGAGGTGTACCGTGATGGCTCGTTGATTTACACCCAGGCCGTGCAACCAGGCCTGCAAACTCTCGACACGCGCAGCCTGCCGGGGGGTATCTATGAAGTGGAAGTGCGCCTGATTGAAGATGGCGAGATCACCTCGCGTAGCGAAGAGTTCGTGTACAAGCCACGCAACTGGTCGAACCCCGATCAGCGCTGGCGCTACAACGCCTACCTGGGGCAAAGCCAGGACCTGTTGAGCAATTGGCAGGATGACCGGGCGAAAAGCCTGGGCGCCGGGGTGATGGCCAACTACCTGCTGCACCCACGTGCCGTGCTGGGGCTTTCTACCGAGCGCGTCAACGACGCCATGCAGTACGGCACCTCGCTGGATTGGGACATCAAAGACAACGTCAAGCTGTACGGTAACCTGCATCACACCGAAAACCAGGGCAATGGCTACGACCTGCAAAGCATCTATGCCCACAAAGGCGGCAGCGTGGTCCTCAGCCACAGCCGTTCCTGGATAGAGACCACCACCGGTAACTCGGTAGACCGCCTGAACAGCCGTGCCAAGCGTGAAGTGCGTGAAACGCAACAGAATTCGCTCAGCCTGCAGCAGCGCCTGGACGACAAGAACAGCGCCAACCTGCGGGTTAACCACAGCACGGGTGCCAACTCGGGTGTGGGTGTCGACTTGTCCTGGGTGCGCCGTGGCATGGTCATGGGTTCGGATGCGACCTGGCGTTTCTCGGTGTTCGACCGCCCCGGCAGTGCCAGCAGCGGTGGGGCGCGTAACCGCGGCGTCGATGTCAGCCTGACCATGAGCCTGGGCAGCGATGGCAGCCGTGCCTATGGCAGCCTTGGCAGCCGCACTGGCCGTGACGGCAGCCGCGAGCACAACGCCTCGCTCAGCTATCAGCAGCAACTCGACCACGGCGTGCTGCGCAGCGTGACCGGTACCCTCAACGCCGACAGCTTCGGCGTGGGCGTTGGTTCCAGTGCAGAGCTGCAGGGCCGTGCGATGTCCGGTTCTGCCCACCTGCAAACCTCATCGTTCAACAACGAACTGAGTGGCGGCCTGAACCTGCAAAGCACCGTGGGCATTGGCGGCGGCGCTGTGGCCATGACCGGCGACACCGGCCTGATACAGTCGGCGATGGTGGTGGATGTCGAGTCCGACTTCACCGACCTGGAAATGCAGGCTTACGACCAACAGGGCTTGGCCAGCACCCTCAAGCCGGGACGCAACCTGGTCCCGGTGTCGGCGTACAAATCCGGCAACCTGCAGTTCGACTTCAACGGCGATGCGGCGCCTGCGGCGGTAATCCAGCCGGCCTCGGCCAGCTACCACCTGAACAAGGGCGGTGTGGCGTACCAGAAAGTGCGGATCATGCGCACCGTGACTGTGATCGGTCGGTTGCTCGACAAGAGCGGCGAGCCGCTGCGTGGCGCGATGGTGATCAACCATGCCAGCCGCAGTGTCAGTGAGGCCGATGGGTTCTTCTCGGTGGAAATGAGCGAATCCACGCCTACGCTGGAAGTGCGGCACAAAGGTGGCCAGCAGTGCTTCCTGCGCCTGGACAAAGACCGCTACGAGCGTGAGCACGATGTGTTGCTGGTCGGCGACCAGACCTGCACGCCCGAGCGGCTGGCAGCGGCAGAGCCCGCCAAGGCGCCAAGCGCCAAGCGTGGCTAACCTTGACGACAACGACGATGGAGAGGTCGGTATGAAACCGATGAAAACAATGCGCCTGGCGGCGCTTTCGCTGGCCTTGCTGGGGGGCGCCGAGGCCGCGTTGGCATCCGAGGTGACGATTACGGCGGAGTATCGGCCTTCTACTACGAATACGCGGTTTAAGAATACGACACCTATTAGTGGATTTTGTAATGCTTGGCCGCACAGGCCTGAGTGTTCGGCCGATAATTATTCGGTAGGGCTGGGTATTGATTATGTTAAGAAAAATTTCAGGCTTGCGCCTGATATGTTAGATCAATTCTATGTTTCTCTGCCTGGGGCAGTAGACTTTCAAGTTAGAAATACTGCTTCCAGTGAAACGCATGCGTTGAATTTCTCAGTAACTAATTTTAGTGCCCGTGTCGATGGAGGTACTGCTGAGCTTCCTTCGCCAGTCTACACTCCCTATATATCTGGGGGGTGTACTTATATTGTTGTGAACGGTAATGCTGCTTGGGGGCGCTTGCTTTGGCGTGTAAATAATCCTGAGAATCCGACGCCATGCCACTCAACATCTGATTGGGGGCCTGCGGGAGGGGAAGTAAACTCGCCGGTTACTGAGTTTTCTATCGGCTATACGCTGACGACACCCAACCCCCTTGCCATGGGTGCCGGTATCTATGAGGGGCAAATTCAATTCAGTGTTGGCAGCAACGGGCAGCCAGGGGATATTGGCCTGGGTAATGGCGTCTCGGGCAACCCGCCTTCTACCGTGACACTTAACTTTGTACTCGATGTACAACACGCCTTCGAACTGCAGTTCCCGGCCAACTCCGACAAGGTGATCCTCGAGCCGCCAGGTGGCTGGATGCGCTGGCTGAATGGCGGGCCTGCGCCCGAGAAGTTGGTGCGCGACCTGCCGTTCCGGATTACCAAAACCGGGCCGATGTCTGTTTTTATGGAATGTGAGTACCCAGTCGGCCTCTTATGTGGTGTTCGAAACCCCCGCAATAATCACATTGCTGCGTTGGATATAAAAATGTCGCTGCCCGGGGGGCTTCAGCTCCATAACGGCCAGGCGGTAGAGCGCCACCCGATCCCGACCGGGCGCACGATGCCGCTGCGTGTCGAGACGGTGACGCCGGTGTTCAACCAGCCCGGGGCGCTACATTTTGCGACGGCCCCTGGTGAAGCGGCAGCGATGGTGCAACACCCGGGAGACACGTACCGTGGGAATGTCACGGTGGTGTTCGATGCCTTGCTCTAGCACCTGGGGTGCGAGGTGAGGCGGCTCAAGAGGAGCGTAATGGCAATGATCAAACGTCAGTTGTGGGCAGCGCTGCTGCTTGGCCAGGCCTGTGTGGCGCAGGCCATGCCCGAGCTTTACGTCGGCACGTTGTATGACTACCTGGGCGCAGAGCGCAGCACGATGCAAAAGCGCTTGAACAACATCGGCAGCTCAACGGCCTTTGTCAGCGTGTCGGTGGCCGAGATGCATTTCGATCACGACGATAAGGTCAAGGAAACCCCGCTGGATGGCCAGGACAGCGGGCAACGGGCGCTGGTGGCAACGCCTTCGCGGTTGATCATTCCGGCCCAGGGTATGCAGAACGTACGCCTGCTGTTTCGCGGTGACCGGACGGTGGAGCGCTACTTTCGTCTGCGCTTCAAGCCGGTGTTGCCCAAAGGCGAGGATGAGTTTGCCCTGAGTAAAGAAGAAGCGGCCCAGTACCAGAAAACCCTTGCGGCGGACGTCAGTGTGCTCAAGGGCTTTGGCACGGTACTGCTGGTGGCACCGCGTAACGTCCGCTATGCCACGGTGCTGGATGACCAGCCGCGTATGTTCCGGGTGCGTAACAACGGTACGGCGTCGGTGGTGTTGGAGTCGTTCAAGGACTGTGACAGCAAGGGCGAGCAGTGTACTGCCCCGTATACCTACCATGTGCGGCCCGGGAAGGTGCGTGAGTTCACCAAGCAGGCCGGGCGCACGTACCAGTTCGAACTGCGCGAAGGCGAGGCCCTTAAACCCTACGCGCTTAAAGGCTGAGTGTGTGTTGTTGGCAGGCTATGCGGCGGCCTTGGGCAGGTAAGCCCAGGTGCGTTGGCATTGTCGGGCCTGTATCTGAGAATTTTTTAGCGAGCCTAATATGAAAAAGTACTTGGCTATCCCGTTAGCATTGCTCGTCGCGGGCAGTGCAATGGCAGTGGATATTCGGAAACAGGTTGAGGTCATTGTTCAGGTTCCGTCGCAGGAGTTTTATGTCCAAGCCGAAGGCGGTTGGGACCAGCGCAGCCAGGCGCTGAGCTATAACGTGATGCAGCAGCGCCTGCGACCGTTGACCAAGCGCTATATCGCCAAGAGCGTTTCGGGGGGCATCCAGGCCAGGTTGGTCCAGCAGCCGGTGATTACCAGTGGTTCGGATTCAATTCCGCTCACTGTGAAGGTGAACGGCAGAGAGCTGAACCTGATCGCTCAAGAGGTGCTTTCGGCCGCCGACAGCAGCGTGCAGGCGTACATGCCGGTGCAGATCTCTGCCGCTGACGGGCCCTATGCGCCCGGCCAGTATCAGGGATTTGTCAATCTGATCTTTGAAACACCCTTGTGAGTGATGTGGCGCCGGGTGCTGAGCGTGGAATGTGTGGTTTGGCAGTGTCTTTGGTAGTGCCCTTGGTAGGAATAGTCCTACACCTCTAGCGGAATAGCCCGGTATGTCCGCGGCTGTTTGTTTGGAAGAATCTGCCTCGCCGGTTAGGGATCATTGCATGCCGGTTAGTTGGTTGTTTCCAAATACCATTAACAAGGGTTTATGCCATGAAAAAACTACTGATCATTGCCGCTGCGCTGTTGTTGCAACCCTGGGCTGCCCAAGCGATGCCACGCCTGAACATCGGCGCCCTGAACGATTATCTCGATGCCTCCAAGACCACTCAGGTCAAGCGTATCTACAATGGCGGCACTTCCACGGCGTTCGTCAAGGTCAGCGTCTGGGAGCTGGTGCGTGGGCCAGACGGCAAGTTCCGTGAAGTGTCCCTCGATGGCCAGGACAGTGCCAGCCGCTCACTGGTGGTAAGCCCCGCTCGTTTGATTATCCCGGCCTCTGGCATGCAGTCGGTGCGTTTGCTGTACCGGGGTGAGCGCGACCGCGAGCGTTACTACCGCCTGCGCTTCAACCCCGTGGTGCCTGAGGTTGGTGATGGCTTTGAGGTGAATGCCGACGGTGCCAAGGACTACAAGGACAGCCTGGAAGCCGGTGTGCAGGTCATGGCGGGTTTCGGTTCGCTGTTCTACGTACGCCCAACGAACACCCAGTTCAAGGTTGATATGGATGAGCACCAGGGCAAGCTGGTGGTGCGTAACAATGGTAACGCCACCGTGGAACTCGACCGTTTCCGTGCCTGTGAAAGCAAGGGCAAGAACTGCGCCTCGGCTGTTGTGCACCGTTTGCTGCCAGGGGCTGTGCTTGAGTTCGATAAAACCGGCGGGCGCAGCTATGCCTTCGACCTGATCGAAGGCGAGAAAAAGACCGAAATCGAACGCTAAGTAACCCTTGGGCAGGGTGGCGGGGGGCGTTGCCGTGGATTTGACGCCACCCCGGCAGCCGGGTATAAACCGCGTTTAGTCGCGTTCAGGCCTTTTCCCATGAGCTTCAGCCCACTCATCCGACAGTTGATCGACGCCTTGCGTACCTTGCCGGGTGTCGGCCAGAAAACGGCGCAGCGTATGGCGCTGCACTTGCTGGAGCGTGACCGCAGTGGCGGTGCGCGCTTGGCGCTGGCACTAAGCCAGGCCATGGATGGGGTTGGGCATTGCCGCCAATGCCGAACCCTGACCGAGCAAGAGCTCTGCCCACAATGTGCCGACCCGCGTCGTGACGACAGCCTGCTGTGTGTGGTTGAAGGGCCGATGGACGTGTATGCGGTGGAGCAGACCGGTTATCGGGGGCGTTACTTTGTGCTCAAGGGGCACTTGTCGCCGCTCGACGGTTTGGGCCCTGAGGCTATCGGCATCCCGCAGTTGATGGCCCGCATTGCCGAGCAGAGCAGCGTGCGTGAAGTGATCCTGGCCACCAACCCGACGGTGGAAGGGGAGGCGACTGCTCATTACATCGCCCAGTTGCTGGCTGACAAAGGCGTCGTCGCATCGCGCATTGCCCATGGCGTGCCGCTGGGTGGTGAGCTGGAACTGGTCGACGGCGGTACCTTGGCGCATTCTTTCGCCGGGCGTAAACCAATCTCGCTTTAGTCGCTGTACGAAAAGCATCGCACTCACAGACACCGCGCCGAGGCCATCGCAGGCAAGCCAGCTCCAACAGGGCCCGCGCAACCTGTAGGAGCCGGGCTTGCCCGCGATACGGACGCCGCGCACTCACTGGCACCCCACCGACGCCATCGCAGGCAAGCCTGCTCCAAGAGAGCCCGCGCCAGCTGTGGGATTGGGTCTTGCCCGCGATACAGACGCCGCGAACTCGCTGGCACCCCACCGAGGCCATCGCAGGCAAGCCAGCTCCAACACGGCTCGCGCTGTAGGAGCGGGTCTTGCCCGCGATGCAAACGCCGCGTACTCGCGGATACTCCACCGACGCCATCGCAGGCAAGCCAGCTCCAACAGAGCCCGCGCCAGCTGTAGGAGCCGGGCTTGCCCGCGATGCAAACGCCGCGTACCCACTGGCACCGCGCCGAGGCCATCGCAGGCAAGCCAGCTCCAACAGAAAGTGCAACCTGTAGGAGCCGGGCTTGCCCGCGATGCAAACGCCGCGAACTCACTGGCACCCCACCGAGGCCATCGCAGGCAAGCCAGCTCCAACACGGCTCGCGCTGTAGGAGCGGGTCTTGCCCGCGA
>NZ_PJQQ01000062.1:0-9015 GCF_002858665.1 Pseudomonas sp. FFUP_PS_473 | reverse complement strand
CACCCATTCAGCCACCACAGCCAAACGGGTTGCGCTAACGCGCAACGCGCCATGCCTGGCGCACAACAAAAAAGCCCACAACACGTGTTGTGGGCTTCTCTTTAGCGGAGGCTGTTAGCTAACCACTTCGGCCTCGTCGCCGTCTTCATCCTTGCGGTGTGCCCAGTGATACAGGGCAGGCAGTACCAGCAAGGTCAGTGCGGTGGAGGACAGGATCCCGCCAATCACCACCGTCGCCAATGGCCGCTGAACTTCGGCACCGGTGCCGGTGGCCAAAGCCATCGGTATGAAGCCCAGGGACGCTACCAAGGCTGTCATCAGAACAGGTCGCAGACGGGTCAATGCACCTTCATCGACTGCCTGTCTGAGCGTTCGTCCCTCCTCCCTTAGCCCGCGGATGAAGGCAATCATCACCAGGCCGTTCAGTACTGCAACGCCGGACAGTGCAATGAAGCCGACACCTGCCGAGATCGACAGTGGGATGTCCCGCAGCCACAACGCCACAACACCACCGGTGAGTGCGAATGGAATACCGGTGAAGACCAGCATGCCGTCCTTCAGGTTGTTGAACATCAGGAACAACAAGGTCATGACCAGCAGCAAGGCGACTGGAACAACGATCTGCAGGCGTTTGGCAGCCGACTGCAGCTGCTCGAACTGGCCCCCCCAAGTCGTCCAGTAGCCCGCAGGGATTTGCACCTTCTTGTCCAGCGATGCGGTCGCCTCCTCAACGAAGGACCCCAGATCGCGGCCTCGAACGTTGGCGCTGACGATAACCAGACGTTTGCCGTTCTCGCGGCTGATTTGGTTCGGGCCCAGTTGCAGGTCCAGATTGGCGACCTGGGACAGCGGGATGAAGCCGATCTGATTGGCACCCTGTGCCGCATTGGCAGGTACCGGGATCAGCAAGCTGGACATACCCGCTACGTCGGTGCGAACGGTCTCTGGTAGGCGTACTACCATGTCGAACCGACGGTCGCCCTCATACAGCGTGCCGGCCTGACGGCCACCCACGGCGATAGCGATCGAGTTCTGAACATCCGCGATGTTCAGGCCGTAGCGTGCTGCTTTTTCGCGGTCAATGTTGATGGTCAGCACCGGCAGGCCGGATGTCTGCTCAACTTTCACTTCCGATGAGCCCGGGACCGCTTTGAGCGCTGCCGCGATCTTGTTGGCGGTGTTGTTGAGCACGTCCATGTCATCGCCGAAGACTTTCACAGCGACGTCACTACGCACGCCCGAAATCAGCTCGTTGAAACGCAGTTGGATTGGCTGCGACAACTCGTAGTTGCTTCCTGGAACACCCGCTGCGGCCTTCTGCACTTCAGCAATCAGCTCATCACGAGGCTTCTTCGGGTTAGGCCACTGATCCTGAGGCTTGAGCATGATGTAGGCGTCAGAGGCGTTCGGCGGCATCGGGTCAGATGCAATTTCTGCGGTACCCGAGCGTGCGAACATCCGCTCAACTTCAGGCACCTGCGCAATCACCGCTTTCTCCAGACGCTGCTGCATCTCGACAGATTGAGTGAGGCTCGTTCCAGGCACACGCATGGCCTGAAGCGCAAAGTCGCCCTCACTGAGGCTTGGGATGAACTCGCTACCCATACGACTTGCCAGTACGCCGCTGAGCACGACCAAAGCTACTGCGGCCGAGAAAGCGATGTTCCGGTGTCCCAGCACCCATTGCAGAACCGGCTCATAGCGCAGTCGAGCTGTGCGCATGACCACGCCTTCCTCTTCCTTCACCTTGCCAGTGACGAACATGGCAATAGCTGCAGGAACAAAAGTAACGGACAGGATCATTGCACCCAGCAGCGCCATCACAACGGTGAAGGCCATCGGGTGGAACATTTTGCCTTCGACGCCGGTGAGGGCGAAGATCGGCAGGTACACCACCATGATGATCAGCTGGCCGAAGATCAGCGGCCGACGAGCTTCTCGCGCCGCGGCAAAGACCTCGTGGAAGCGTTCGGTTTTGGTAAGCATGCGGCCATGCTTATGTTGCGCATGAGCCAGTCGACGGATCGCGTTTTCTACAATAACCACGGCACCGTCGACGATGATGCCGAAGTCGAGTGCCCCCAAACTCATTAAGTTGGCACTGACCTTGTTGTTGAACATGCCTGTGAAGGTGAACAGCATGGACAGCGGAATCACCATCGCGGTGATCAGAGCCGCACGGATGTTGCCGAGGAACAGGAACAGAATGGCGATAACCAGGATCGCGCCTTCCACCAGGTTCTTTTTCACCGTCGCGATGGCTTTTTCAACCAGGTTGGTACGGTCGTAAACAGTCACAGCCACCACGCCCTTTGGCAGGGTGCGGTTGATGTCCGCCAATTTGGCGGCGACAGCTTGAGATACGGTGCGGCTGTTTTCACCAATCAGCATGAACACGGTACCGAGCACGACTTCGCGGCCGTTCTCAGTAGCAGCACCTGTACGGAGCTCTTTACCGATGCTGACGTCAGCTACGCTGCTGATGCGAATCGGTGCACCATCCACACTGGTGATCACGATGTTGGCGATGTCTTCGATATTGCCTACCTGACCCGGTGCACGGATGAGCAACTGTTCACCATTACGCTCGATGTAGCCGGCGCCGACGTTGGCGTTGTTACTTTCCAACGCAGCAACCAGGTCATTGAGTGTCAGCTTGTAGGTAGCCAGGCGCTTTGGATCCGGCGCAACCAGGAACTGCTTGGCATAACCGCCGATGGTATTGATCTCGGCCACACCCGGGACGTTACGCAGCTGAGGCTTGATGATCCAGTCCTGGATCACGCGCAGGTCGGTCGGGGTGTACGGCGTACCGTCCTCTTTGACCGCGCCATCTTCGGCTTCAACAGTCCATAGGAAGATCTCGCCGAGGCCGGTAGATACCGGACCCATGACGGCCTCTACACCTTCTGGCAGCTGTTCCTTCGCAACCTGCAGCCGCTCGTTGATCAACTGGCGGGCAAAGAAGATGTCAGTGCCATCCTTGAAGATCACGGTGACCTGAGACAGGCCAGAGCGAGACAGGGAACGGGTCTGCTGAAGGCCCGGGAGACCGGCCATGGCCGTTTCAACTGGAAACGTGATCCGTTGTTCGGTTTCCAAGGGCGAGTAACCAGGCGCTGCAGTGTTGATCTGCACCTGAACGTTGGTGATATCGGGTACCGCATCGATGGGCAGCTTTTGATAGCTGTAGATACCGATACCCGCCATGATCAGAACAGCGATCATTACTACGATGCGCTGCTCGATGGCGAATCTGATGATACGTTCAAACATGAGAAATCATCCTGTCAGTTCGCATCAGTGACCGTGTTCGGCAGAAGCTTTGCCGAGCTCGGACTTGAGTGTGAAGCTGCCACTGGTTGCTACCTGGGCGCCGGCTTCAATACCGTCGATGATTTCCACGTACCCACTGTCGCGGCGACCCAGTTTTACCGGGCGGGTGTCAAAGCCATCTGGGGTGCGTACGAATACCGAAGGTTTGTCTTCAACGGTCTGCACTGCGTGCTCGGGGACCGCTACGGCAACTCGATCGGTCTGGGAAGTGACCGCAATGTTCACGAACAGGCCTGGACGCCAGGCGCCGTTGGGGTTGGTCAAGGTGACGCGGACAGTAGCTGCACGGTTTTGCTCGCCCAGCAGGCTGCCGACATAACCCACCTTCCCTTCGACCTCGACGTTCATGTCAGGCGAAGAGACTTTCACCGCACGACCAGTCGTGACCTTGCCCAGATCTGTAGGCGGGACGGCGAAGGTTGCCCAAACCTGGTTCAGGTCGGAAAGGATGAAGGCGTTGGTCGCCTCGCTTACGACTTCGCCAACGGTCAGATGTTTCTCCACTACCACGGCGTCGAAGGGAGCTCGAAGCTCGTATCGATTACCGCCAACGGAGTTAACCGAGGCACCGATAGCGCCGACCTTCTGCTTGGCGTTGGCCAAGGAGATCTCCGCTTCTTGCAGCGCTTGGCGTGCTTGGAGGTAGTCTTGCTCTGCAGAGATCTTGTCCTGCCACAGTTGCTTCTCACGTTCGAAGGTCACACGCGCCAGTTCGACGCGACGCTGTGCGGCCTGTTGTTCGCTGCGCAGGTCAGAGATCTGCTGGCTGGCGATTACCGCGAGGACTTGCCCTTTCTTGACCGTCTCGCCCAGGTTGGCCTGGACAGCCTCAACAACGCCAGGAACACGAGGAACCACGTGGGCAGTACGATCTTCGTCGAAGCGAATTTCGCCAGGGAAGCTCACGACGGTACCGAGGTCACGAGGCGCTGCAGCTTCCAGGGCAACACCAGCGGCCTTGATCTGTTCAGCGCTGAGCGTCAGCTTGCCCTCTTCTTCACCGCCCTCTTCGCTGTGGCCTTCTTCACCATGGCCCTCATCACCTTCCTCTTTGGCGGCAGATGCGGCTTTCTTTTCGTCGCCATGGCCATCGTTAGCGCCATGCTCGGCAGTACTGGCGGCCTGCTGTCCGGAACTGTTGTTCCAGGCAAGGCTGCCAAATCCGAGGGCTGCCACAGCGGCTACCGCGAGGGCGATCTTGCGTTTGTTATCCATTGCTACTCCTGCTGATCGTAGGCACCGGCTTGTTCAAGGCTGTGTGCCGAAGAAAATGTTTGGCCCGTTCAGCGAGTGCCGGCGGTTGAGCCGACTTCGCCATAAACCCTTTCCACCTGCGCACGCGCATTGGTCGCCGCTGCCAACGATTCGAGGTATTGGCCACGAGCGACGATCAAGGTGCGCTGGGCATCCAGCACTTCGATGAAACCGAATTTGCCCATCTCGAAGCCGCGGGTTGCGGTCTCTACGGCTTGTTGGGCTGAAGGCAGAATGGTCTTGTCGTAGGACTCGACCTCCTGCATGGCGGTGGACCATTGGTTCAACGCGGTTTGGGTTTCGGTGCGCAGGCGCAGCTCAACAGCATTGCGCTGGTCCCGGGCCTGATCTGCACGACGAGAAGCGGAAAGAATGTTGCCCTGGTTACGATCGAACAGCGGCAAAGGCATAGACAGGCCCACAGTGTTGACCCGCTCGCGCACAGAGCGGTCGTACTGGCTACCTACACTGACAGTAAGGTTCGGGATACGCTGAGCTTTCTCTGAGCCGAGCGAGGCATCGCTCTTGTCTATCTGCACCACGGCCTGACGCATTTCTGCTGTTTGGTCGAGCTTAGCCAGCAGATCTTCAGTGCGAGGTGGCAAGCCCGGGGAGAGGGTTGGCGATTCGAGTCGATCAAACACGGTGACTGAGCTCCCGGTAATTTGAGCGAGCTGTTGGTAAGCGGTCGCTTTTTCCGTTTCTGCACGTCGAACTTGCAGCTGGGCTTCGGCCAGTTGCACTTGAGCGCGGGTCGCCTCCACTGGGGACGACTTACCTGCGCGAACACGGCCATCGACGATGCGAAGACCGCGCTCAGTCAGTTCGAGAGATTGCTTGGCCAGGTCGAGACCTGTCTGGGCCCGCAACGCGGCGTAAAAGGCTTGGACGACATCTGCACGCAGGCCGTTAACGCGACGGTCTAACTCAAGCTGTGCGGCGGTCTGCCCGTATGTGGCGACGTCAACACGAGCCCCCCGCTTACCGCCCAGCTCAAGGGTCTGGCTGAGAGAGACAGTCGTCTGGCTGGTGTTACGACGGGTGTCTTCCACGTCATACGAGATTGTGGGGTTGGGGATAAGCCCGGCCTGCTTGCGAGCACCATCAGCGATCCCAATTTCTTGCCTGGCCGCGGCCAGGTCTGGGTTGGCATCCATGGCCGTCGAAAGCGCCTGGGGCAAGCTGATGCTTTGGGCAAGGGCTGCAGGCGCCATCAACCCAGAGATGACTGCACAGAGTGCAGCGATCTTCCAGGGCGAGACGGGGGTCTTGGGTAAGACATTGCGGTTATACCGGGGCACTTTGATGGTCCTCGTGCACAAACTTCGATAAAGCTTGGCGAGAACGCCGAAACAGCTGCCAAGCCCCACTTGATTAGGTGATGGCACTCTAATGAGCGGTAGCTATCAGAGGGGTGGCTAGAAAATTACAATTCCGTAAGAATGTCCTGTAATGCCCGAAAATACTGGGAAACCAAACCCGACACGATGATTTCGTTACAAGCAACGGAGATGGCAAACACGCGGTGCGAAGGCCCGAACAACAGGTAGATGACGAAATTGTAATTTTCCTATCACCCCCCCGTTATCTTCGGCCTGCAAATATGAGCTCGCGCTACGCTAGGCGCGCCGCCTGGTCAGAACAATTAACGACACCCGCGCCGGTAAACATAATAAAAACTGCCGTGAATCAAAGGAGCATCGGATGAAAATCAAAGTACCACTGTATTTGGCGGCAGTTTCTGCGCTGTCTGGAAGCTATGCTATTTCGGCACAGGCAGAAGACAAGCCAGAAGGCTTCATTGAAGGCAGCAGCCTTACAGTGCTGAACCGTAACTTCTACTTCAACCGTGATAACCGCGACAGCACTGCCCCCACTTATAACAGTGGCAAGGGCAACACCAACGGCTACTCCGAAGCCTGGGCGCACGCGATCATCAGCAAATTCAACTCTGGGTTTACCCAGGGAACCGTTGGCTTTGGCGTTGATGCCTTCGCCATGATCGGCCTCAAGCTCGACACCGGTGATGGGCGCAACGGCGGCCGTAGCTCCTTCGACGTGCTACCCGTTGATAACAAGGGCGAAGCTCGCGACGAATACACCAAGGTCGGCGGCGCAGCCAAAGTCCGCTTGTTCGATACCATCGTGAAAGTAGGTGATGTTTTCCCATCGACTCCGGTCGTTGCATCCGGCGACTCTCGCCTGCTGCCAGAAAGCTTCCGCGGCGTGACCGTTGAGAACACCAGCATCCAAGGCCTCACCCTGCAGGGTGGTCGTCTGCATGCGATGAGCCAGCCGGTCTCAAGCAACCTGAACGACAACTTCGTGACGTTCTACGGCGGCCCGGTCAACTCGCCATGGATCGGTTACGGTGGCGGTGACTACTCGATCAACGACAACTGGACTGTGAGCGTCTACGCCAGCCAGCTGAAAGACGTCTGGAATCAGTACTACGCCGGCACCAGCGTGGTTTACCCGCTGAGCGACGATCTGGCGCTGATCGGTGGCTTCAACTACTACAAAGCCGTAGATGAAGGTAAGAAGCGCCTGGGTGAATTCGACAACAACATCTGGAGTGCCAAGGTCGGCGTGCGTTACGGTGCCCATACCCTAGCCCTGTCGCACCAGCGCAACAACGGCGACGACGATTTTGACTACCTGCGTCAGTCGGACTCGATTTTCGTCGACAACTCCATCCAGTACAGCGACTTCAACTCGCCGAAAGAGCGTTCCTGGATGCTGCGCTATGACCTGAACTTCACCAGCTACGGCATTCCAGGCCTGACGTTCATGACCCGCTACGCCAGAGGCTCGGGCGCGGATTACTCGAACGCTAACCAGTTCTACATGCGCACTGATGACAACGGCAACCCGCTCGACAATCAGAAGCGTTGGGAGCGTGACGTCGAAGTCAAATACGTTGTCCAAACCGGTCCAGCAAAAGATCTGTCCTTCCGGTTGCGCCAGGCAACCACACGTGCCACTGCATTCGAATCGGATCTGGATGAAACCCGTGTGATCATTGAGTACCCGCTTTCGATTCTGTAATTCGCTAACTGGACCAGTTATTCATTAACTGGTCCTATTAGTAAAACGAGCATTACGAATTCACCTTGAGTGGCTTAAGTGCTCCTTTGGTAAAAGGTGGATATTTGGCGCCCATTGGGCGCCTTTTTTTGCCTAAAATTCAAGTAGGCGTTCGATTGTACGCATCGCATGCCGGTGAAGTTCATGACTACACCAATGACCAGTCTCTTCAATGTGAGCGACCTCGCCGTCATCTGAGCGGAACGAAGCCAGCACAAAGAAGAAAATAACCCAATACTTCATAAGGTCAAATCACCTGCTGGAGAGAGGGCCCGCAACTGTCAAACCCAAACCGCGACAAGATATACCGCCAGACTATCAACTGTATTACCTAGAAATTACAAATCCGTCATTTGAGCCCCGGCACGCTCATTTTGATTTACCATCCCTTTCAATAATGCCGGCGCGCGTGCGCGGTTAATTGCTCAGTGATATCGAGACAAAATCCCATGCGAATTCTGGTAATTGAGGATGAAGTAAAAACTGCGGAGTATGTGCGTCAAGGTCTGACGGAATGTGGCTATGTCGTAGATTGCGTCCACACCGGGTCAGATGGATTATTCTTGGCTAAGCAGCACGAATATGAGCTGATTATCCTGGATATAAATCTGCCAGAGATGGACGGTTGGCAGGTCCTTGAGTTGTTGCGTCGTAAAAACTGCCCTTCCCGTATCATGATGCTGACGGCGAGAAGCCGGCTGGCGGATAAGGTCCGGGGGCTGGAGAACGGAGCAGATGACTACCTGATCAAGCCATTTGAGTTCCCTGAGCTGCTGGCCCGGGTTCGCGCCTTGATGCGCAGGTCAGATCACCCTGCATCCGTAGAGGTCATTCGCGTCGCTGACCTGGAGCTTGATCAGAGCCGGCACAGGGCATTCAGGGACGGTCAGCGCATTGACCTGACCACGAAAGAATTCGCGTTACTGCATTACCTGATGCGTAATACCGGTGTGGTGCTGAGCCGCACCCAAATTATTTCGCAGGTTTGGGATATGAATTTTGACTGCGACACAAACGTTGTAGAGGTGTCGATTCGAAGACTCAGAGCCAAGATAGATGACCCTTTCGAGACCAAACTGATACATACGCTTCGGGGCGTAGGGTATGTGCTTGAAAAACGATAGTTGCCAAGCTCTCTAGTACCGAAAATCCGCTACATGCTCCCGTCGCTTGCGAACTTGAGGTTTCTGTTTACGATCCGCGGCGCTGATTCCTCACTCAACAAATGAGGTAGGCTGTACATGAGGTATAGCATTGATTATCTGAATCGCCCCTGGTTTTCTAGACACTCTCCAAGCTCAGGAAATAGCGTTTCTCATACTCTACTGGAGACAGCTG
>NZ_PJQQ01000061.1:0-11821 GCF_002858665.1 Pseudomonas sp. FFUP_PS_473 | reverse complement strand
TGAACCGCCGTGTACGGAACCGTACGCACGGTGGTGTGAGAGGACGGCGGGTGTGAACTCGCCTCCTACTCGATTTTCAGGTGATGACGCCTGCTCGTGCTGCCCTAAAGCTTGCGGTTGCGTCGGGAAAACAGGCTCCAGTACACAAAGGCGGAGGTAATGATGCCGACCAGTAGTAGCGAGGGCGCACTGGCAAGCATGTTGCTGCGCACTTCCTGCCAGGTGCTACCGTCCGCAAAGCCGCTGTGTACGATAAAGCCGTGTTTGTGGGACACGACGTGAAGGTACTGTTCGTTGATGTTGGTGTGGCTTATATCTTCGACAATGTCCGTCGCTGACAAGTATTCCGTACCGAATTGAACGACCACGGTCGCGGGCTCCTTGATGGCACTGATCATTTGCTGCAAAAGCAAGCCGTTGGTCAGCGCCAGTACCCCGAACGGGTATTCCTGAAGGCGGTAGTACAGAACTGGGGAGTCGGGTGTTACCTGGTTACCGGCGGCCAGCAACAGTTTCTGGTTATGGAAAGTGCCTGGGTCGACGATGATTTCGCTCTCTCCATGTTGAGTGCTGCAGTAGGCGCGGTTTTCTCTCAGCAGCACCAATGAGCGCAGATTCGGCTCGGAGACGACTTCCACGCGCAGTTTGGGCATTGCTTTATCACAGGCCAGCTCTGCAAGACTGAGCACTTTACTGCTGGTAGTGTGCAGCGTTTCGATAACGGTCTCGATTCGATCAAGCGCTTCATGAGCGGCTTTTTCAGCCGCCTCCAAATGCTTTCGGTCTACTTGCAGGGCAATGATCAGCAGGCCGCTGGCCACAGGGGTCAAACCGATCAACATGATCGTCAGGAATTCGAGCAGGACACGGCCTGCGCGTTTTTTATGGATAGCCACGGTTCACCTCTGGACGCTGAGTGAAAGCCAGGGCTCGTATGCCCCGCAGAGGGGCGTTGCGAGCTTTTCGACTGTGTCGTCAGCATAAAGGGTGTTGTGGGGCGCTCCTGTAGTCCCTGAAAACGATCCGCCGTGGTATCGGTCAACAGCGAAGGTCAGGCGTATCGGTCAGGCACGCGGCAGTGTTGCCAGTACCCGCTGCGCTACTGCCGCAGCAGATGCCGGATTTTGCCCGGTAATCAGCCTGCCGTCCTTTGAGTCAACGGCTACAAAGGACGCCCAGGGCTCTTCAGCTTTCTGATAAAGCCCGCCGCGTGCGATCAACTCGGTTTCCGTTAAAAACGGAACGGTTTTGTCCAACTCTGCCAGTTGTTCTTCGATATTGGAGAAACCCGTGACCTCACGGTCCTTGACCAACAAGGTGTGATCGCTGAGCTTGATGTTCAGCAAGCCAACGGCGCCATGGCACACGGCCGAAACAATACCGCCGTTGTCAAAAATCGTTCCAGCAATGCCTTGCAGTGCCGTGTTTTCCGGGAAGTCCCATATCACGCCATGACCACCGGTGTAATAGATGGCATTGTAGTCCTGCACCTTGACCTGCTTTGGGTTCAGGGTCGTGCCCAGCCTGTTCATGAAGGCCTTGTCTTCATACCAAGCCCAATCGATATCGGCAGCCATGCTCAGGCTATGCGGGTCGACGGGGACATAGCCACCCGCAGGGCTGACATAGTCAACTGCCAGGCCCGCCTGTTGAACCGTATCGACAAAATGCACCGCTTCGCCCAACCACAACCCTGTGGCGCGTTTGAGTGAGGGGTATTTGGCAGTATTGGTCAACACCACCAGGATTTTCTTGCTCATTACGGTCCTCCTTAGACGATCGGTGTCTTGGCGTACACCGGCAGCTCAATCTCGGACTTTTGAGCATAGCTGTCGGCTTGAAAGGTGCCATGGTGACTGCCGCGTTAATGGCCTTGTGCTAGTGTTCATTTATCCAAATGCCATTGAGTCAGCCTTATGAGCACTAACCATTCGTCATTCATGCAGGCGGCTATCGATGAGGCCCGCGCCGGTCTCGCCGAGGGCGGCATTCCGATTGGCTCGGTGATTGTCTATGAGGGCCGGATTATCGGGCGCGGCCACAATCGTCGGGTGCAGTCGGGCAGTGCAATCCTGCATGGCGAAATGGACGCCTTTGAGAATGCCGGTCGCCAGCCTGCCAGCGTGTATAGGCAAGCCACCCTTTACACCACATTGTCACCCTGCTCGATGTGTAGTGGGGCGATTCTGCTCTACGGTATCAAGGAGGTGATCATCGGTGAGAACAGTACGTTCATGGGGGAGGAGGCCCTGCTCAAGTCGCGGGGCGTGCATTTGCAAGTGTTGCAGGATCCCGACTGCATCAAGCTGATGAACGATTTTATCGCCGATAATCCGAAGTTGTGGAACGAAGATATCGGTCTATAAGTTTCAGTTGCAGCATTTCAGGACATGGAGTCGACAATGCGCATGAAGCATCTTGCTTCGCCGCTCATGCCACCGAGCGAAATGGGTGAAAAAGTCAGGCAGTTCCCTTGGGAAGACACGCCGCTGGGGCCTATCCTGAGCTGGCCTGCGACCTTGCGCATTGCGGTGGACATGCTGCTGGTATCAAAGGTGCCGACGTGCCTGGTATGGGGCGCGCAACTTTCCACGATCTACAACGACGCCTTCAACGAGATGCTGGGCAAGCGCCAGGTATTGGGCTGCAGTTTTGATGACGTGCTGGGTGAGAGTTGGGAGAAGGTTGGCCCGATCCTGTTCAAGGCGCTTTCGGGTGAAGCGACGCTGATCGAAAACCTTCCGTTGATCATCAACCGTAATGGGGCATCAGAACCCAGTTACTTCACCTTCAGTTGTACGCCTGTACGGGATGAGAGTGGCGCCATTGTCGGGGTGCTCGACAAAGTGATCGAAACCACGGCCCATGTTCAGTCCGAGCAGCAATGGCGCATGCTGGCGTTTGCCCATGAACAGCAAGTGCGGGCGCGCACCGCCGACCTTGAGCATCTCTGGCAGTTGTCGGGTGGCATGGCGCAGGATGTGAAAAACCTGCTGGGCGGTATTTGCTCCAGCTTGGCATTACTGGAGCAACGTTTGGCGCAGGGGCACCTGGAGCGTCTGGACACCTGTATTGAAAGCGCCAGGGGGGCGGCAAACCAGGCCGTTGCACTGGCAGATCGGTTACTTGCCTTTTCTTGTTTCCAGGCGCTTGACCCTCAACCTGTCAATGTCACTCAACTGATTGATGGCATGGCAGCAGTGTTAAGCCAATCCCTCGGCTCGCAGATCACCCTGCAGATGCACCTGGAGCTGTTGCCCTGGACGGTGCTGGTGGATGTCGAGCAACTGCAGCACGCGTTGCAGAGCCTCTGCTTGAATGCCTGTGATGCCTTGCCGAACGGCGGCAGGGTGATCGTCAGCACCGGCAATGTGCGCTATGACGCGTGCGAGCAGGGCCATGACGGCCTGCTGCCTGGCGATTACACCTACGTGCAGGTAGAGGATAACGGTTGTGGCATGGGGCCTGAGGCTGTGGTGCGAGCCTTCGAGCCATTTTTTACGGGCAAGTCTGCAGGGCAGGGGCATGGACTGGGGTTGGCGATGATCTACGGTTTTGTCCGGCAGTCGGGGGGACGCGCCTTGATCGAGTCCGAACCAGGCAAGGGCACCCGGGTAAGACTGCTGTTGCCTCGGCACTTGACTCAGGATTGAGTGTTGCGCAATCGCCGCAGCGCTCAGAGGCCTTGTTGTACCAGCGGATCGTCTGGGTTCTGCTGTTCCAGTTGGGCCAACAGAATCTGTACATTCTGCAACTGGCCGGTTTCCTTCCAGTAGTTGATCAGCAAGACCCTGGCCTTGCGGTTGGCCGGTTGTCGGGCAAGGATGGTTTCCAGCTGTTTCTGTGCTGCATCGGTCTGGTCGAGGTCGTGCAGGCTGGTGGCCAGGGTATAGCGGTAATCGTTGTTGGCCGGTTCAAGCTCAAGCGCTCGGGCAAACGCCAGCAGTGCATATTCATCCTGATGATGACGCAGCAGCCAGAGGCCCAGCTCATGTTGCAGGAAGGCAGACTCGGGGTGGCGCTGCAGGGCCTTGGCCAGCACCTCGCGAGAAGCGTCAGTATGGCCTTGGCGGTCAAGCAGGCGCACCTGGGTTGCCAGTGCCTGCAAGTCATCGGGTGCCAGGCTCAATGCGCGCTCCAGTGCGATGCCTGCCTGGTCGAAGCGTTGTTCGTGGATGTACAGCCGTGCCAGATGCACTTGAGCGGAGGGGTCGTCGACACTTTGCAGTACGTGTTGGTACTGTTCCAGTACATCCTGCAACGGGCCAAAGTACAGGCCGATTTCATCAGGACTGAGCCCCAGCAGGGCGTCGGCAGCGGCGAAACGTACGCTTTGATCCTTTTCATCGAGCAACGGCCCCAGCAACAGGCTGCGCTGCGCTGCCGGAACCAAGGCGGCAATGCTGGTGATTGCGGCGCGGCGTACCTGCGGGTCTTCATGCTGCAGGTCTTTGCTGGCCAGCTTCAACGCCAAGGGAGAAGGGTAGTTTGGCAATTCGGCATGCAAGCTGGCTCGGCGGATGGGCGACAAGTCGTTGCGGGCCAGTTGCTGGTAGAGCACGCGTGCGGCGCCTGGCAGGCCGTCATGGGCCTGGGCCAAGGCGTTAGCGTAGCTGTTTGTGAGCGCTGGGGAAGGCTCAGGGCTGTCGTCGCGCCAAAAGTAATTGCCCAGCCCGAGAACAATGAGCAGGGCCAGACTGATCAGCGTGTAAGTTTGACGCTTGGGCATGCTGAATCCGCGTGTACGGCTGGAGCCAAAAGTGCAGCTTGTGGCAGTGCGCTGTTGGAGTCAAATCGGTTGTCGGCGTGACGCCTGGGGGCGGGCAATTCCAGTCCTGATAAAAAAGCCCCGCAAGCCATGAGCTGCGGGGCAAAGGGTTGGTTTGCAACCAACCAAAGGAGCCGTTGCGTCAGTGCGCCGAGGCGACGGTTTCGGCTTGCCAGCCTCCACCCAGTGCCTTGTAGATGGCGACGACACCGCTATAGAGTTCAACTTCCGCTTGGGCCTGGGCATCTTCGGCGCTGAGCCGTTCACGCTCGGCATCCAGTAGCACCAGGTAGTCCACCGTACCTTCGCGGTAGCGAATGGATGCCAGCTCGGCCGCCTTGCGACTGGCCTCACTTTGGCGCAGCAGCGCAAGCAGGCGTTGCTGGCGCTTGCTGTAGTCGCTGAAGGCATTTTCCGACTCTTCCAGGGCGAGCAACACCTGCTGCTCGTAGCTGGCCAAGGCGCCTTCGGCTTCAGCATTGGCCCCGCGCAAGCGGGCTTTGACGCTGCCCAGGTCGAAGGCTGCCCAGGTAATGCTCGGGCCCAAGGCCCATGCCTGTGCCGCCGAGGAGCCCAGTTGGGAGCCGCGTGCGGCGGTGAAACCGAGAAAACCGCTCAGGCTGACCCGTGGGAACAGGTCTGCGGTTGCCACCCCGACATTCGCGGTCGCCGCCGCCAACTGGCGTTCGGCACTGCGTACGTCCGGGCGGCGCTTGAGCAGCTCGGCAGGATCACCAATCGGCAGCGCCTTGGCGATGGCGGGCAGTTGCGCCGGGGACAGGTCGACGCTCAAGGTGTCCGGACGCTGACCCAGCAGGGTGGCGATACGGTTACGTGCCCGTACCTGTTCTGCCTGCAATTGCGGCACCGTAGCTTCTACTGCGGCCAGACGCGCATCGGCACGCACCACATCCAGCTCATTGCCGACGCCGGCCTCGTTCAGGGTCTGCGTAATGGCCCTGGAGTCCTGCTGGGTTTTCAGGTTGGCCACGGCGATCTTTTCACGCAGCTGGGCGCCGCGCAGTTGGCCGTAGGCATCGACCAGCTCGGCGATCAGGCTGACCTGTAGCTGCTGCAAGTCGGCTTCGGCAGCGTCCTGTTGCGCCTCACTGGCTTCCAGTTGCCGCTGGATACGACCAAACAGATCGAGCTCCCAGGCCATATCCAGGCCCAGGTCATAGCGCTCGCTGTTGACCCGATGGTCGCTCTGGCCTGGAATCTGGCCTTTACCCAGATCACTGCTGGCGCGGCTGGTCACGGTTGGCAGGGCATCGTTGCTGACGTCATCGCGGATCGCCCGCGCGGACTTCAGACGGGCGAACGCCACGCGCAGCTCACGGTTATCGGCCAGCGACTGAGCCACCAGCTGGTTCAGCACCGGGTCATCGAACTGGCGCCACCAGGCTGCTTCAAAACGGTTGCGGTCGAAGGCTTTAGGCGCCCCCGGCTGGTCCGCTGCACTCAGGTGTGCCGCTGCGGTATCAGGTGCGCGGTAGTCTGGCCCGACCGCACAGGCGGCAAGGGCCAGCACCAGCAGGCTGGGCATCAACAGTCTAACGTGGCTCATGCGTGCTGCTCCCGCTGGGCAACCCGGGCCGCCTTGCGGGCCTGGCTGCGTTCGACATAACGACGGATCAAGACAAAGAACACCGGGGTCAGCAACAGGCCGAAGAACGTTACCCCGATCATCCCGGAGAACACCGCGACACCCATGGCATGACGCATTTCAGCACCGGCACCGGAAGAGAACACCAGTGGCACGACACCCATGATGAAGGCGATCGAGGTCATCAGGATGGGCCGCAGACGCAGGCGGCAGGCTTCCAGTACCGCTGCCAGCGGGTCGAGGCCTTCTGCCTGCTTATCCTTGGCGAACTCGACGATCAGAATCGCGTTCTTGCAGGCCAGGCCCACCAACACGATCAGGCCGATCTGGGTGAAGATGTTGTTGTCGCCACCGGACAGGATCACCCCGGTAATGGCCGACAGCAGCGTCATGGGCACGATCAGGATCACGGCCAGTGGTAGGCTCCAGCTTTCGTACTGGGCCGCCAGCACCAGAAAGGCCAACAGCACACAGAGCGGGAACACGAACAGCGCGGTGTTGCCGGCAAGGATCTGCTGGTAGGTCAGTTCGGTCCATTCGAAGGTCATGCCGTTGGGCAGTTCTTCCTTGAGCAGCTTCTCCATGGCTTTCTCGGCTTGCCCGGAGCTATAGCCTGGCGCTGCGGCACCGTTGATTTCGGCCGTGATAAAGCCGTTGTAGTGCATCACCCGGTCGGGGCCGGCGGTGTCGCTGACCTTGATGAAGGTCGCCAGCGGGATCATCTCGCCTTGGTTGTTGCGCACCTTCAACTGGCCGATCTGCTCGGCATCAAGGCGGAACTGCTGTTCAGCCTGGACGTTAACCTGATAGGTGCGGCCAAAACGGTTGAAGTCGTTGGTGTACAGCGAACCCAGGTAAATCTGCAGGGTGTCGAAGATGTCGTTGATCGCAACGCCATGGGTCTTGGCTTTTTCGCGGTCAATAGCAGCATCGACCTGTGGCACGTTGACCTGGTAGCTGGTGAACAGCCCCGCCAGCTCCGGCACGCCACGGCTCTTGGCGATAATGTTCTGGGTTTCCTTGTACAGCGCTTCATACCCCAGGTTGCCACGGTCCTCGATCTGCAGGCGGAAGCCGCCGATGGTACCCAGGCCCTGTACTGGCGGTGGGGGGAAGATCGCGATGTAGGCGTCCTGGATGTCCGCGAACTGGGCATTCAATGCGGCAGCGATGGCGCCGGCCGACTGGCTGGGGTCCTTGCGCTCATCGAAGGGCTTGAGCGGAGTGAACACGATGCCGCTGTTCGGGCTGTTGGTGAAACCGTTGATCGACAGGCCCGGGAAGGCGACCGAATCGGCAACGCCAGGCTGCTTGAGGGCAATCTCGCTCATCTTCTTGATCACCGCTTCCGTACGGTCAAGGCTGGCCGCATCGGGCAACTGGGCGAAGGCCACCAGGTACTGCTTGTCCTGAGCCGGGACGAAACCAGTCGGCGTCGAGGTAAAGCCCAGCCAGGTCATGACCATCAATCCGCCGTAGACGAACAGAGCAATGCCGCTGCTGCGGATAACCCGTCCTACGGTGCCCACGTAGCTGTGGCTGGCGCGCTCGAAGAAACGGTTGAACGGGGCGAACAACCAGCCGCCCAGCAGGCGCTCAAGGGCCTTGGAAAAACGGTCCTTGGGTGCATGGTGGTCTTTGAGCAACACCGCTGCCAAGGCTGGCGACAAGGTCAGCGAGTTGAAGGCCGAGATCACGGTGGAAATGGCGATGGTCAGGGCGAACTGCTTGTAGAACTGCCCGGTGAGGCCGGAAATGAACGCCGCCGGTACGAACACCGCGCACAGCACCAGTGCCGTGGCGATGATGGGCCCGGTCACTTCGCCCATGGCGCGCTTGGTGGCTTCCAGCGGGGTGAGGCCAAGGCCAATGTTGCGTTCGACGTTCTCCACCACGACGATGGCGTCGTCCACCACGATCCCGATGGCCAGCACCAGGCCGAACAGCGACAGCGCGTTGAGCGAGAAGCCGAACAGGTGCATGACCGCAAAGGTACCGATCAGCGAAACCGGCACTGCCACCAGCGGAATGATCGAGGCGCGCCAGGTCTGCAGGAACAGGATGACTACCAGTACCACCAGGATCAGCGCTTCAAACAAGGTATGGACGACCGCTTCGATGGAGCCACGGACGAACACGGTCGGGTCATAGACGATGCTGTAGTCCATGCCTTCAGGGAAGTTCTGCTTCAGCTCGTTCATCTTGGCCCGCACTTCATCGGAGATCTCGATGGCGTTCGAACCTGGACGCTGGAAGATCGGGATGGCGACGGCGGGTTGGTTGTTCAACAGCGAGCGTAGCGCGTACTGGCTTGAACCGAGCTCGACCCGGGCGATGTCTTTCAGGCGAGTGATTTCGCCGTCGGCACCGGAACGGATGATGATGTTCTCGAACTCTTCTTCGCTGACCAGACGGCCTTGGGTGTTGACCGACAGCTGGAAGCTGGTGGCGCCCGGTGCGGGTGGCGCACCCAGTTGCCCTGCGGCAACCTGACGGTTTTGCTCACGGATTGCGGCCACCACATCGCTGGCGGTCAGGTTGCGCGATGCGGTCTTGTTCGGGTCGAGCCAGACCCGCAGCGAATAGTCGCCCATACCGAACAACTGTACGTCGCCGACACCGCCCAGGCGTGCCAGCTCGTCCTTGATGTTGAGGATCGCGTAGTTGGACAGGTAGAGCATGTCGTAGCGGTTATCTGGCGAGGTCAAGTGCACGACCATGGTCAGGTCGGGCGAGGCCTTGTCGACGGTAATGCCGATCCGCGTCACTTCTTCGGGCAGTTTCGGCTGGGTTCGGGTCACGCGGTTCTGCACCTGCACTTGCGCGTTGTCCAGGTCGGTGCCCAGGGCGAAAGTGATGGTCAGCGTCAGCTTGCCGTCGGCGGTGGACTGCGAGGACATGTACAGCATGTTCTCCACGCCGGTGATGGCCTGCTCCAGTGGCGCGGCGACGGTTTCACCAATGACCTTGGGGTTGGCGCCCGGGAAGTTGGCGCGCACTACCACCGTCGGTGGTACCACTTCCGGGTACTCGCTGATCGGCAGTTGGAACAGCGAAATGCTGCCAGCGATCAAGATCAGCAGTGACAGCACTGCGGCGAAGATCGGCCGAGTGATAAAAAACTTGGAAAAATTCATCGGTGGTGTCCCTTAACCGCGTGGTGCCTGGTTACTGGCGAGCTTGACCGTGGTGTTGCCCATCGGTTTGCCCTGGGTGCTGGCTTCAAGTGCCTGACGTTGCCGGGCGAGGGCGGCCAAGGTCGCTTCGCTGGCCATCGGTGTGTCCTGCGGGGTTACTGGCGAGCCAGGGCGAACCCGCTGCAGGCCCTTGACCACGATGCGCTCGTCCTTGGTCAGGCCGCTACGAACGATGCGCAGGCCTTCCAGCTTCGGCCCCAGTTCGACCGCGCGATAATCGGCCTTGTTGTCCTTGTCCATCACCAGCACGAACTTCTTGCCCAGGTCGGTACCGACGGCTTCGTCGTTGATCAATACCGCGGAGTAAGTGGCACTGCCGACCAGCTTCAGGCGTGCATACAGCCCAGGGGTGAATTGCCCGTCGCGGTTGTCGAACACGGCACGGCCGCGGATGGTGCCGGTCTTGGGGTTGACCTGGTTGTCGACGAAGTTCATCTGCCCCAGGTGTGGGTTGCCCTGTTCGTTGGACAGGCCGAGGTACACCGGGGTGCTCTGGCCACGCTGACCATCGCGGGCCAATTGGCTGTACTTGAGGTAGACCCGCTCGTCGGCATCGAAGTAGGCATACACCTTGTCGGTGGAGACCACACTGGTCAGCGGCGTGACATCGGCGCTGACAATGTTGCCTGCGGTGTACTGGGCGCGGCTGACGCGACCGCTGATGGGCGCGGTGACGCGGGTGAAGCTCAGGTTCAACCGGGCCAGGTCCAGTTGCGCCTGAATTGCCGCGACGCCGGCGCGTGCTTCGGCAGCGGCGCTGGTGCGCGACTCGGCCAGCTCGGCGGAAATCGCATTGCTGCTGCGCAGGCGCTCGCCACGTTCGGCTTCGTTGGCGCTGCGGGTAGCGGTGGCACGGGCTTGCTGCAGTTGTGCCTCAAGGCGGCGGACTTCTGCCTGGAACGGGCGCGGGTCGATCTGGAACAGCAGGTCGCCTTTCTTCACCTGAGCGCCTTCGGTAAAGGCCACCTGATCGATCTGCCCGGAGACACGAGGCCGAACCTCTACGGTTTCCGGCGCTTCCAGCCGGCCGGTGAATTCGTCCCATTCATTGACAGGCTGCTCCAGCACCTTGGCCACACTGACCGTGGGCGCGCTGGGTGCTTGTACGGCTTCAGGGGTACGGCCGCAGGCACTCATGACCAGAAGTGCCAAAGCGGCGAGGGGATAACGCAAGGGTTTGAGTGACTGCTCCATGGAGAGAATCCGCCAATTATTGAAAGTGGGCGAATTCTGCGTGCTAGAGCGGTCAACAACGAATCGAACGAGGCGAAGGTAACTATCACTGGGAATGATGGATGGTGCTGGATCCCTATCATCAGTATCAGCGATAGGCGTCGCCTGGCCCGTCCAGGGGCGCGTGGTTGGGCATCAGGCCTGCTGGCGGGTCGCTGCTAGAACGATCTCGCGGATGCACACGCCTTGGGGCTGGCCATAGGCGTAGTCGATGGCATTGGCGACGTCGTCGGCCGAGAGCACCACGCCACCCATGTCCTGTTTCCAGGCGTGGTAACCGGTCTTTATGGTTTCGTCGGTGGTGTGGCTGAGCAGTTCGGTTTCCACCGCGCCCGGCTCAATGGTGATGACCCGGACGTTGTGCGGGGCCAACTCTTCACGCAGGTTTTCCGAAAGGCCTGTGACGGCAAACTTGGTGCCGACGTAGGCCACGTGGTTGGAGAAGGTTTTGCGCCCGGCGACGGAGCTGACGTTGATGATGGTGCCGTGTTTGCGCGCTACCATGCCACGGGCTACGGCGAGGATGCCGTTGAGCAGGCCACGTACGTTGATGTCCAGCATCTGATCCCATTCCGATGGGTCCTGTCGGGTGATATCGCCCAGCAGCATGACTCCGGCATTGTTGATGATGGCATCCGCCGGGCCGAACTGTTGCTCGGCCTGAGCGACCGCGTCGAGCAACGCGGCGCGGTGGGTTACATCCACTGATACCGCCAGGGTGTCAGGCAGGTTCAGTGCCAGCATGGGTTCCAGGCGACGCGCCAGCAGTAGCAGCGGGTGTCCACGACGGGAGAGCAGTCGGGCGGTGGCTTGGCCAATACCGGAACTGGCGCCGGTGATGACAATGAGGGGCTTGCCGGTAGTCGTCATGAAAGGTGCTCCTGGGATCGAAATATTTGATGGCTTGAGGTGGGCGAAACTATAGATTTCTCTAGAGAGCCTTATATGGACGCCTCCCGGAGCTCAATAGGTAGCCATGCTGGCGCGTAGGTAGGAGCAGTCTTATATCCGGCCTGT
>NZ_PJQQ01000060.1:0-12818 GCF_002858665.1 Pseudomonas sp. FFUP_PS_473 | reverse complement strand
CGCTGACACTGCACTGACCACTGCCGAAGGCGCTGCCGCTGCCGCCGATACCGCAGTTACAGATAAAACCACTGCGCTGGATAACGCTAATGCTGCACTGACCACTGCCCAAGGCGCTGCCGCTGCCGCCGATACCGCAGTTACAGAAAAAACCGCTGCACTGGCTACTGCTGAAGCAGCACTGTCCACTGCCGAAGGCGCTGCCACTGCCGCCGCCGGCGTAGTTACTGACAAAACCGCTGCACTGGCTACCGCTGACACTGCACTGACCACTGCCCAAGGCGCTGCCGCTGCCGCCGATACCGCAGTTACAGATAAAACCACTGCGCTGGATAACGCTAATGCTGCACTGAGCAATGCCGAAGGCGCTGCCGCTGCCGCCGCCGACGCAGTTACAGATAAAACCACTGCGCTGGCTACCGCTGACACTGCACTGACCGATGCCGAAGGCGCTGCCGCTACTGCAGCAGGCGTATTTGCAGACAAGAACACTGCCCTAGGTAACGCAAACGAAGTTTTGGCTGACGCCAACACCTCACTGGACGCTGCCGAGTCTGCTCTGAGTGCCGTCAACGAGGACACCGTTCTGCAGCAACTGGCTGACGAGCTGTTCAAAGGCAACGACACCTTCATCGTGACCGACACCAGCGAAAGCTTCATTCACGCTGGTGCAGGCGACGACCGCATCACTGGCAACATCGGTGATGACGTGCTGTATGGCGATGCTGGCAACGACATCGTCAACGGTGGCAAAGGCAACGATCAACTGTTCGGCGGCCTGGGTAACGACAAGCTCTACAGTGGCGACGGTAACGACTTGCTGACCGGTGACGAAGGCGACGACCTGCTGGACGGCGGCAACGGCAACGACACCCTGCTGGGTGGCGAGGGTAACGACACTCTGCTGGGCGGCGCAGGCAACGACTGGCTGGAAGGTGGTGCTGGCAATGACACCCTCGACGGCGGTGCTGGTAACGACGTGCTGCTGAGCGGCGAAGGAAATGACATCCTCAAAGGCGGTGTCGGCAACGACATCCTCGTCGGCGGCCTGGGCCAAGACACCCTGACCGGCGGCGCGGGTCGTGACCTCTTCATCTTTGAAGCTGATGACTCCGTTGCTGATGCCGATGGCAAGACTATCGACACCATCACCGACTTCAACGTGAACGAAGACACTATTGCCTTCAACCACCTTGGTTTCGATCTGGACAGCAATTCGGTTCAAACCCTGAAAACAGGTAACGGCAACAGTGCCTCCTATGCTTCGTTGCTCGAAGCCGCCAACGTTCTGTTTGAATCGTCCGACGGTAGCGTCAAAGCGGTCATCGGCTACGACAAAGGTAATGCCTATGTATTCGTCGACACTGACGTTACTGCTGGCGCCGACGCAGCCATCAAGCTGGTCGGTGTCAAAGGCGATGCCAACATCGGTGCCATCAAGCTGGTCAGCGATAACTACAGCCTGAGTGCATAAGTGCAGCTGTTAGAGAGCACTCGGCGAGGGCTGTAACGCCTCGCCAATCAGGCCGCTACCTCAGTAGCGGCCTGACTTTTTCCGCCACAAGGGTAAACCCTCCTTGCGGCTAACGATTTTTCGGACTGGCCCAAGGGCGGGTCTGAGGTAATAATTTCATGTCAGCGCTACCCAAAACCGAGCTGGAACAGGCTCTTGCCGTCTGTAAGGGCAGCTTTCTCTCAGTCGGTTTCTTCAGCTTTTTCGTCAACCTGCTGATGCTGGTTCCCTCCTTCTACATGCTTCAGGTCTATGATCGCGCAGTGGGTAGCGGCAGCCTATCGACGCTGCTGATGCTGACCCTGATCATGCTGTTGTTGATGGTGACGCTCGGCAGCCTGGAGTGGGTGCGCTCACGGATCATGGTGCGCATCAGCACGCGCCTGGAAACCCTACTCGGCCAGCGGCTGTTCGATGCCAGTTTCAAGCAGGCCCTCAACACCGGCGGCATGAACGCGTCAGCTCAACCTCTGAGTGACTTGAGCAGCCTACGCCAGTTCCTCACGGGTAACGGTCTGTTCGCCTTCTTCGACACGCCGTGGATTCCGATCTACCTGGCGGTGATGTTCATCTTCCACCCTTGGTATGGCTGGATGGGTGTCATCAGCGCCCTGCTGCTCGCCGGCCTGGCGTACATCAATGACAAGCTCACCCATGGCCCGCTACATGCGGCCAACCGTGAGCATATGGCCGCCACCAGTTTCACCAACAAAAGCCTGCGCAACGCCGAAGTGGTCGAATCCATGGGTATGCTTGGCCATCTGCGCCAACGCTGGAGCGCACGGGTGTACAAAGTGCTATCCCTGCAAAGCTCGGCCAGTGATCGGGCGGGCGCCATTTCGGCAATTTCCAAGACCTTCCGTCAGATCGTGCAGTCGCTGGTACTCGGGCTCGGCGCATACCTGGCCATCCAGCACGAGATCTCCTCGGGGCTGATGATTGCTGGCTCTATCCTGCTGGGCCGCGCCCTGGCGCCAATAGACCAGTTGATCGGCGCCTGGAAGGGCTTTGTCAGCGCCCGCTCGCAGTATGCGCGCCTGCACGAACTGTTGGAAAAAATCGCCGCTGAGCCACAACGCATGTCACTCCCAGCACCCGAAGGGCGTGTAGATGTCGAGAGCCTGACCGTCGCGCCACCAGAAGGCCGCAAGGCGATCATTCGTGGGCTGACCTTTCGCGTGGCCGCCGGGGAGTCAGTAGGGATCATCGGCCCAAGCGGCTCGGGAAAGTCCACCCTGGCCCGTGCGCTGCTAGGTATCTGGCCATCCTTGACCGGTACCGTGCGCCTTGACGGCGCCGACATAGCCCAGTGGCGACGAGACGAGTTGGGTCAGTACATCGGCTACCTGCCTCAGGACATCGAACTGTTCGAGGGCACCATCAGCGAAAACATTTCACGCTTCGGTGAGTTGGATGCTGAAGCAGTAGTCGCAGCGGCACGCATGGCAGGCGTCCATGATCTGGTACTACAACTGCCCGACGGCTATGACACCCTGATCGGTGCAAATGGCGGTGGGCTGTCCGGCGGCCAACGCCAACGCATCGGACTGGCCAGGGCGCTGTACCGTCAGCCGAGGTTGGTGGTGCTTGATGAACCCAACTCCAACCTCGACGACGTGGGCGAAAAAATGCTTGCTCAAGCCCTGCATAAGCTCAAACAAAGCGGTGCCACTGTATTTGTGATTACTCACAGACCCAGCGTCCTGACCCATGTCGACAAGCTGCTGGTCCTGAGCAATGGCGAGCTGGCCCTGTACGGGCCGCGCAACCAGGTTTGGGCAAAACTGCAAAGTACGCAACAGGGTACCGCCAGCGCACAACCCGCTTCTGCGCAACGATAAGGTCTAGAAAAGTCATACCATGCAAAACTCCCTGCCCTTATCCCAAGATGCCGCCAAACTGCCAGTGGACGACCACCCCACTCGGCGTATCGGTTACCTCATTCTATTGCTGACGTTCGGTCTATTCGGCAGTTGGGCGACACTCGCCCCACTGGACAGCGCTGCGTTAGCCCCAGGCGTGGTTACCGTCAAAAGCTATCGCAAGACCGTGCAACACCTGGAAGGTGGCATCGTCCGCGAACTGCGCGTGCATGATGGTGACCAAGTGAACACCGGTGATGTGCTGCTGGTGCTGGACAATACTCAAGCCCGCTCCGAAATGGAGATGATGCGCAGCCAACTGATTGCAGCACTGGAACTTGAAGCACGTCTAGTGGCTGAGCGCGATGGCCTACCAGAGCCCCTCGCGGTACCGGACCTGAACGCTGATGATCCACGCGTGCGTGAAGCCCATGACAGCGAAGCGAGGATATTTCAGACTCGACGCACCTCGCTGCAGGGAGAGATCGGTTTACAGGAACAATCGATCGGACAGATCGAGCAGCAGATACGCGGTTTCAAGGCGATCATCGCCAGTAAGCAAACACTGGCCCGTTCCTATGAGGAAGAAATCGTCGACCTTCGCGCCCTGCTAGACGAGGGCTATGTAGACAAATTGCGCCTACGCGAACAGGAGCGCAGCCTTTCCCGGCTGCAGGCAGAAGTGGCCGAGCATCAATCAGAAAGTGCCCGTGCCGTCGTACAGATCGGTGAAGCCAAGCTAAAGATCATGCAACTGAAAAAAACGTTCGCCAGTGATGTTGCCGAACAGCTAGGTGAGGCGCGCACCAGAGTCTATGACTTGCGAGAACGGCTTGCCACAGTGCAGGATCGCGATCAACGCACCGAAGTTTTGGCCCCGGAATCGGGCATGGTCATGGGGATGACCGTCCATACCGTCGGTGGCGTGATCAGCCCCGGAACACCCTTACTGGATATCGTTCCAGCCAGTGAAGAACTGATCGTTGAAGCCCAAATCTCGCCGATTGATATCGACCGGGTCGCAGTAGGGCGTCCGGTGGACATCCGTTTTAGCGCTTTCAAGAGCAGTACCACACCGGTAATCGGCGGACGGTTGATCCAGATTTCGGCTGACCGCCTGACCAACAAAGACAATGGTGCCAGCTATTACCTTGCTCGCGTCGCAGTAACCGACGAAGGCCGTAAAGCCCTAGGCAACCTGGCCCTGGTGCCGGGAATGCCAGCAGAGGTTCTGATCAATACAGGCGCACGCACACTACTGCAGTACCTGATGCAACCCGCGACAAATGCGTTCGCCCGTTCGTTGATCGAGGACTGACATGAGGCGTTTTATTGCACTGTGCCTGTCCTTGCCACTGAGCGCTCTCCCCATCTGTTCAAGTGCAGACGAGGCCCGACCAAACTACGTGGATCTTTGGCAACTGCAACAGGAAGCCCGCGGCGCTGATCCACGTGTACTCAAGGCCCAGGCCCAGGTACGGAGTGGCGAGGGGCGAAAAGACGAGGCCTTCGGCCAACTGCTGCCACAACTCAATGCAAACGGAAGCTTTAACCGTAGTCGGCGCGACGATAACTTGAGCCGCACCGAATACAATGGCAAGCGCGCAGCAATTGCACTCAACCAAGTGATCTATGATCCGCAGGCCTGGCGTAGCTATCAGAAGTTTTCAGAGCTCGCGAAGCAGAGTGAATACGACTCTGCAGATGCTCAAGTACTGAGCAGTATCGATTTGACTGAACGCTATTTCGCCGTACTTGCTGCCGAAGACGAACTATCCCTCGTACAGAAGGAACGGGAAGTCACCCAGCACAACCTAGACCGGGCGACACGTCTGCTTGCTGACAAATTGACGACCATCACCGACAAGCTGGATATAGAAGCGCGCCTGAACAAGCTTGAGGCTGATGAAATCGAGGCTCAGAACAAGGTTCAGACCAGCCGCGAAGCCATCTCCGAGCTAGTGGGCCGCGACGTTCAGGAGCCACTGAAACGGATTGGCGACGAGCCAGCGTTTAGCCTGCCAGCTCAGCAGATGAACTACTGGGTCGAGGCAGCCCTGCAAAACAATCCAGCTTTGCAGGCCCGCGAACACAGTGTGAATGCCGCTGAGGCAGCCGTAGGAGAGGCCAAAGCCAGGCACCTTCCTCGCCTCGGGCTGAACCTAAGTGCGCAGCGTAGCGACATCGGCTACGAAGGCACCCTGACTCCACGCTCGGACAACATGGTCGCATCACTGGACCTGCAAGTGCCGCTGTTCAGCGGTGGCTCCACCAGTGCCCGGGTCGTGGCATCTGAAGGTGATAAGGACGCAGCTCAGCAAGAGCTGGAAGCCCTGCGCCGCGAGGTAGTCAAGGAAACCCGCTCAGCTTATATCGGCATCACAGCGGGGCTCAGCCGGATCAAGGCAACCCGGCGAGCGCTCTACTCGGCCAGCGCTTCGCGACAGGCAACCGAAAAAGCATTCCAGTATCATCAAAAGAACGCCGCCGATGTACTGGACAGCATCCAGGATGAATTTCGTGCCAGGCGCGACCTCTACCAATCCCAGTACAAGTTCATCACTAATCTTCTGGTCCTTCATCGCTGGAGTGGCCGACTGGCCGATGCCGACATCCAGAGGGCAAACGACTGGCTTGTTGCACCTTTGGATGGCCTGAAGTAGGCCGATACTTCTTGGCCACTTCACTATCAGCGTTTCAATAATTAAAGCAAGTTACAGATTTTTGGGTCGCGGTAGGAATGGCAGGTGACTGCCATTCCTACCGCGACCTTTTTACTTGGCTCTCACATCAGAAAAAACAATATTCTCTCTTGCTTGAGGCCGAATCCTCGTGGGGATGTACGGATCTGTCAATTATTTGACCGCTACATGTTTCGTCAAAGTGTAGTCAAAGTGGCGTAGATTGAGGGTAGGCATATCCCATCACTTGGGCATGTGATTATCTGCCTGCTAGTAAACATCATTTATTGCTTGGAGCATGTATGTTTGGTTGGATCAGTGATATCCGTGTGGGCGCGAAACTTTGTCTTGGCTTCGGCCTGGTATTGATGCTTACTACCCTGCTTGTCTTCACGGGCTGGACAGCAATTAATAGTCTTGATGAGCGAGGCCTCAAAATAGAGAGCATTGCTCGCGTCGCCGAGATGGCAAAGGACTTGCGAATTCATCGCTTGCAGATGGAGCTAAATCCCAAGGGCGATGGTGCCCAGTTGATCCTTCAGACGCTTGAGAAACTAACTGGGCATTTGAATATTGCACGTGCTCAGCTGACCACGCCCAGCGATTTGGCGCTGATTGACCAGCAGATAGCCGCGGTTAAGGTGTACCGAGATGCCCAAGGCACCTTAAACCAGGAGGGTGTCGATCTGACTCCGGTGTTCGCCCGAATGGGTGTGCAAGGCGACATCCTGCTCAATACCACCCAGCAGTTGATAGCGTCACAATCCACCAAGCGTCATTCCGATTCGTCTTTTGCTAAAACCCTGCTTGTTAGTATCGCTGCGCTGGCGTTGCTGCTCGGCGTCGTCGCGGCTTGGATCATTACCCGGCAAATCGTTACACCGTTGCAGCATGTCCTTAAAGACGTCGATCGTATTGCCTCCGGTGATTTGAGTCAGGATTTTGAGGTCAGTCGCCGCGATGAGTTGGGGCAACTGCAGAGAGGCCTACAACAGATGACCACCAGTCTTCGCGAACTGATTGGCGGTATCAGCGCTAGTGTCATCCAGATTTCTAGCGCCGCCGAAGAGTTGTCAGCCGTCACCGAGCAGACCAGTGCTGGTGTGAACAGCCAAAAAGTCGAAACTGATCAAGTTGCTACTGCCATGAACGAAATGAGCGCCACAGTGCAGGAGGTAGCGCGTAATGCTGAAGAGGCCTTTGACGCCGCCGCTGCCGCAGATCAGCAAGCTCGAGAGGGTGACAAAGTTGTTGGAGAGGCTGTGGCTCAAATCGAACGCCTAGCTATCGAAGTCGGCAACTCCACTGCGGCTATGGGTAATCTCAGAGAGGAAAGCAGCAAAATCGGCGGTGTGCTCGATGTTATTAAGTCGGTCGCACAACAAACCAACTTACTCGCTCTCAATGCCGCCATTGAGGCAGCGCGAGCAGGTGAAGCTGGGCGAGGTTTTGCTGTAGTTGCCGATGAAGTTCGTAGCTTGGCGCAGCGCACCCAGCAGTCCACCGAAGAAATTGAAAAGCTGATCTCTAGCTTACAAAGCGGCACCCAGGAAGTGTCCGACGTTATGGATAGCAGCCGTGTATTGACTGACAGCAGTGTTGAATTAGCCCGTCGTGCCGGGACATCACTGGAAAATATCACCCGAGCGGTGTCTACCATTCAGTTGATGAATCAGCAGATTGCCTCAGCTGCTGAACAGCAGAGCGCAGTGGCGGAAGAGATCAACCGTAGCGTGCTCAACGTGCGTGATATCTCTGAACAAACTGCTGGCGCCAGTGATGAGACGGCTTCATCAAGCATTGAGTTGGCACGCTTAGGTCATGAGCTTGACGGTTTGGTTAAACGTTTTCGGCTATAAGTCTGGTCGAAAGCGTGGAAACAAATAAAGGTGCCGGGGGGAATTATGGTAAGCCGCAATGGTTAGCGGGACGTGCCTATGTGTGCGGCATATAAAAATCCCCCTCCCTTTTCTCTCCCGTGCGCGAGGGGCATCAGCCTGAGCCATTTTAGCGAAGATGCGACGTAATTGCATAAGTTGCGTAACTTACATAACTATTTCGGTTTATGTAATCACCACGCTTTCGCTTGCATAAGTTAAATAACTTATGCTGCTCATCTATAATATTAGCTCAATGTTGGCAATCTAAAGGCATCCGATGTTCTAGAGCCGTATCGACGTTGCGCTACAGAAAGGCAGCGAGTTGGAGCCTGTCGGGTGGCTTGCTGTTGGATCAGAATCCGTTTTCAAGCCGAGTCGGTCGTTTTCTACTTATCATGGTTAAAAAGTGCGCCGATCACCCATTCGATGCGATCAGTGGTTGGCCAGAACGAATGCGAATAGTGATTTTCTGCGACTTCGAAGACGCCTTAGAGGCGTTGCAGGCTGCGCGCGCCAAGGCAACGCATCATCGATGCGGTCAATCAGTTCGACCAGTAGTTTAATGCTGGCAGCCTTGAGGTCTCGCCCAAACAGTGGGCACACCTGGCGTCCGCCGTCATGCTTGTTCAGGACAAGATCCGCACCTCCTAATCTTTAACAGCAGCAACTAGTCGCTGGTGGGTCATGAAACTCAAAGCTCCGCTCGGCAATGCTTTGCTCCTACAGACTCCGAATGGTAAATTATGATTCTGCAGACTCAAAAAAGGTGGCGCTATGTCAACTGCACTCAAAGCACAGCCGCTCACTAAGAGCCAATGCGTGGTAGGGCTGCGTGCCGCACTGCGGATTCTGGAAAAGTGGAAAGCTTCCAGCGACCAGGCTTGCAAGATTCTGCGCATCTCTCGCAGCACGTACACGCGGGCTAAACAGGTAGGAGAGTGGGCAGTGAGTCTGGATCAGGACCAGATGCATCGCATCAGCTTCGTTCTAAACATCCACGCCGCGCTACGTACCGTTTTCGACAACCCTGAAAACGCCTACGGTTTCCCGACAATGGACAACCGAAACGAGTTCTTCAATGGCCGTAAGCCGATCGACATCATGGCTCAAGGCGACATGATCTCCTTGTACGAGACAGCCCGCCGCATTGACGCTCTGCGAGGCGCGCAATGGTAATGCTGAGCTCGCTTCCGGTACTACCACCGGTCGGTGCCATTCAGGCGCACCGGCTGGTGAACTCCAAATTCCCGCCGATCGACCTATTTAACGATGTGGCCGATTCCGCTGAATTCGAGGCGCTTTTCAAGATTCAGGCCTTGACCAATCCTCGACTATTGAATGAGGTGGGTCGACTGGAGCTCATTCCACTCGCAGAGATCCCCTTCGGCATTGCCGGCTGCTCGTATGCTGCGGCGCCCTTCACCCATGTGAATCCCGCCGGTTCGCGATTTAGCAACGGTAGCTATGGCGTCCTGTACCTTGCAGACACAGTGGATACCGCCATCGCCGAAGTTCGTCATCACCAGGAACGCTATTGGTCCAACGTGGACGGGCTCAACTACGACCGTTTCGTGTTCCGTGGTTTGCTCTGTAGCTTCACAGATGATCGCAATGTGGACGCAACCGGTTTGGCCCTTTCAGATCCGATCTACGCCCCTGATGACTACAGTGCCTCCCACGTGCTCGGTAGCGCCGTCAGGGACAATGGCGTGCCAGGCCTGCGCTACAATTCAGTTCGCTCTCCCGGCAACCAATGTTGGGCTTTGATGACACCACGCAATGTCACCTCGATCATCCAGGCGGCGCATTATGAGATGATCTGGAGCAACTCGATCATCGGTGTAAACCGCATCTTGAATGCCTAGCCTGTTGGCGTTGATTGAAAACTGACGTGCCGTGGTAAGGCTCGTCGACATCTCCAGGTCTCTATAATTGAGCCCAGCCGCGTGCACCTTGATCAGCACCCGGTGCGGGCTTGGTTGTTGATGAGCTTTTCCGACTTTGAATACGCTGGCAAGCGCAAGCAAACCCGCCGTGAGCGCTTCCTTGCCGAAATGGATCAGGTGGTGCCCTGGAGTGGTTTGTTGGGGTTGATCGAGCCGTATTACCCGAAGGCTGGTGGTGGCCGTAAACCGCATCCGCTGGAGACCATGTTGCGCATCCATCTGCTGCAAAACTGGTTCTCGCTGAGCGACCCGGCCATGGAAGAAGCGCTTTATGAAATCACTTCCATGCGTCAGTTCGCACGCCTGAAGCTCAGCGCGCCGATCTCCGAAGACACCACGATCATGAACTTCCGGCACTTGCTGGAGAAGCATAAATTGGCGCCTGCGGTCTTGGCTGTCATCAACGGTTACTTGCAGGAAAAAAGTCTGTCCCAGCGCCAGGGCACTATCGTCGATGCCACGATTATTCATGCTCCCAGCTCAACCAAGAACGAGGAAGGCAAGCGTGACCCTGAGATGCATCAGACCAAATGTAACCAATACTGTGTGTCACGAACACAGGTCGTATGACCTGTGATGCTGTACCGAAGATGGAAGTAGGCCTTCCGAAGTCAGCTTGCAGGAGCAGGCTTCAAACTACCCGGTGCTGCTGCATCCAAAAGGTGCGGTGGTGAGCGACCGAGGAAAAGTCATCCCATGATGATGGCAGGTGAGTATGGAGAAGATGACCCACTGACATCAGGCTAGGGTATAGCTCAACCTGACGGCACGCTTGACGGCGCATAGCTATTCACTATTATTAACAATAAATCGAATTTACGCAGATATACGCAGATATACGCAGAATAAATCACCAGGGATAGACCGATGAACCATTCCAGCCCATTGACTCTCCTGGATGCTACCTATCGCGATTCTGCGTGGGAACGCGCTGCCAACTACGAGAAGGAAGAGCGACCAATCTGCCCATTGTGGTCAAGGGCGCAGTGGATGTCGTGTTCCTCCGCTCACCTTCAGCGCACCTGGTTGTGGCCGGGGAAAACCAGGAGGCCATTCGTAGCATCAAGACCCGATTGGAGGGTGACAAGCTAGTCATCGATCAGGAAGGCATTTCCATCAGCGGGGGGTGGCAATATTCATGTTTCTGGCACCGGCAACATTTTTGTGGGTGGAACGATCAATGTCGGTGGACGCCAGAGCAGTGTCACGATGCAGTTCAAAGGACGTTGTATTGTCGGAGTCGCACTGCTTGAAGCACCAAGTATCCGCTCAAGGGCAGTGGCGACGTGACCCTCTACGACCTTCAAACGCCGATGGCCGCTTCGATATTGCTCGTGCCAACTTACGCAGTACGGCCACCGAGGCCGTGCAGGTCGTTGAACGTCAGCACGGCGCACAGGCGCTGGAGCAGAAGGGTTGCAAAAAGGTGACGCTGGCCACTTCGTTGCTTACCGGCTCTGACGCGTCGGAATGGCAGGCCAACAAGCTCAAGAATAATGGTGATGAGGTCGGTGCACACCAGGCCAGCGAAGATGCCGTCACTCTGCGCCGGATGGCATCGGAGGCGGCTGTTACCGAGCGCCGGCAGAGCATCCACCTTGTACCGCCAATTGATCAGGAGTAACCCCATCATGGCAACCACCGCGAAAACCCGATCCGTCACGGCTCACGTCCCTGTGCAACTGGCCGAAAAGGTCGATTTGATGGCGGAGCGCCTGGAACGCTCCAAGAACTGGATCGTCAAACAAGCTCTATCGGCCTGGATTGACCAGGAGGAAGAGCGCAGTCGCCTGACCCGCGAGGCCTTGGCCGATGTTGACGCTGGCCGAGTGATTGACCACCAAGCGGTTCAGGCCTGGGCTGATAGCCTCAGCACCGACACTCCGTTGCCGGTACCGCGCTGATGGAGTTGAAGTGGACAAGCAAGGCACTTTCCGACATTGCCCGGTTGTACGAGTTTCTGGCAGCGGTGAATCAGCCTGCCGCCGCCCGCACCGTACAACAACTAACGGCTGCGCCGACCACGCTGCTGGCCAACCCACGCATTGGCGAACGTCTAGAAGAGTTCGAGCCACGGGATGTACGCCGAATTCAGGTCGGTCATTACGAGATGCGCTACGAGATTGTGGATTCCACCATTTACCTGCTGCGTCTGTGGCACACCCGTGAGGATCGCTGACATGGAAAGCCCCGTTGCCCCCTCACATGAAGTCATCATGGACACTGATGGGCAGCCTGCTGCCGAGGACGCTAGGTCGCATCCTCTTGCAACCCGTCCCGCAAGGCGGCAGCCATATCTCCTACGAGATTGTTGACCTACCAGATGGCCGCTTTGAGGAGCGCAAGGCGCACATGGAGTCGTTGATCAAGATTGTCATGGCAGCCTTTGAGAAGGGCCGCCGTTAGCCGCTCATCGCGGCCTGGTTGATCAAAGATCGGCACCGTTCCAGTCGCTGTGCGCCCTTCTAGGACCGTGTAAAACCTCAAGTCCATAGTAGGGCTGCTTGAACCTTCACGACGCTGAGCTAGGCTCCTGCGCGCTCCGGTGATCCAGTCCATGGCTGGCAGCCTCGGTGTTGGGTTATAAAAAAACCCCTCTCGGTCATACCGGAGGGGTTTGTATGGTTAAAAACGAGTGATCAAGTGATGCTTTTGACACTCTCCGTTCTGCACGATTGCAGCTTTACTGGTTTGGGTGCACCGGAAATGTCCGGAAACTTTTTCGCAGCCTGATACGTTCGGCCCTGGGCCCACTTAGGTTGGTTTTTTAGTTTCATGTGCTTCAGCCATTTTTAGGCCGAGTTCGGCCCTGGCTCAAAGCCATGTTTCGCGAAATTTCGCGTTTTGAGCGATCCGCTCGGGGGTGTCAGAAATTTTGTGTTCGGGCATAACATGAGTAAGAGGTGCATGTATGCCAACCAAAAAGAAACCCCTGC